>DATKWP010000249.1:0-5687 GCA_035529535.1 Anaerolineae bacterium
CCAATCCTGCCAATCCGTGTTCCTCCCCTCCGCATCCCCCGCAAACCCCACTACGAGGGGGCACGCAATGTCGGTCCGGAACACGATCTCCTCCCCGCGTCTCTCCGCCGACTCCACCGCCTCCCGGATGCGCGCCATCCCATCCAGGAACGCCTCCTCCGTCAGCAGCGAAAACTGAGACGTACCATTCTTGTGCAGCACCGGATCGCTCAACACTTCCCGTCCAATGAACTCACGCACGATGCGGGCGGCCAGCCGGCGCTCACATCTCGCCAGGCCCGCCTCCTTCATCCACCGCACGATCGTGGGCCCCGGTGGATACCGGCCCACGTCCGTTTCGTAGGTGCCCGGAAAGGTTTCGTACACGTACCAGCGGTCCTGTTCTGTCTGTGGATCTATCCCGACGATGGCGAGTGCCCCGCCGGCCCGCAAGACCCGCCGCGCTTCGTGGATGAAGGCCGGTGGATCATCAAAGTGGTGCAGCGCGTGAACGCAGAACACCATGTCGAACGCGCCCGCCGGAAAAGGCAAATGCATCGCCGTACCGCGCACGAGGGCCACAGACCCATCCTTGTGCCGGGCCTTACTGAGCATCCCTGCAGAATAGTCCAGGCCGCAACGGACCTCGTACTCTGGCATCAAGGTTAGCCAGTGCCCGGTGCCACAACCCACCTCCACCACGCGGCGGGCGTTGACCCTGCGCGCCACCTCTCGCAGCGACTCCACGATGCCCGCAGGTCCCCCCGCTTGATACCGCCGGTCGTAGACGCCCGAGACCTCGTCGTAGTTCACGCGCTTCATCCACACTGCCTACGGCCAGGGAACCTGGGGCGACCGGTAGAAATTCACCCCCATCGCC
Organism: Anaerolineae bacterium; assembly: GCA_035529535.1. Taxonomy (GTDB): domain Bacteria; phylum Chloroflexota; class Anaerolineae; order B4-G1; family B4-G1; genus DATKWP01. Next base: position 860 of record DATKWP010000249.1, read on the forward strand.
GTCAGCCGAGGCCCGTGAGCGGCCAGGCGGACGCGGTACTCGCTCCACTCCCTCCCACTGGCCGGCGACCAGCCGATCTCGGCGTAACCGGCCAGCCGCGGAAAAACCATGAACTCGATATCGTCCATGGTCTGGATCGTCTCCGACCACAGCGGCGCTTCCACACCCACCACGTTGCTTTCGGGCAGCCCGCTCAACACCTCGGCCGGATCCCACTCGTAGCCGTCCTGCACTTCGATCATCCCTGCCCAGTTCAGCCCCAGGGGAGTGGAGCCGTCGTACTTCATGTCCACGTAGGTCTTCGATGCCGGCGACATGATCACCTGCACCCCCTGCTGAACGATCCGCTGGGCCGCCTGGCCATGCCAGTACTGCACGATCGTCGTAGGCAGCAGGTGCGCCTTGGCGATCTCTTCCCAGCCGACCATCTGTTTGCCCTGCGCCTGCACGATCCGCTGGAAGCGCTCGACGAACTGCAAATAGTCGGTCTCGTTCGTCGCCGCCGTCTCGTCGCCGCCGATGTGAAAGTAGGGGCCCGGCGTCAGGGCCGCGATCTCGCGCACGACGTCTTCCAGGAACCGGTAGGTGATCTCTTTGTTCACGCACAGAGAACTGAACCCCACGTTCGTTCCCGCGTACAACCCCGGTGCCTCCCCCGTGCAGTTCAGTTCCGCGTAGGAAGCCAGCGCCGCGTTGGTGTGGCCCGGCGTGTCAATCTCGGGCACGACCGTGATGTACCGGCTTTGGGCGTAGGCGACGATGTCCGCATATTCCTCCTGTGTATAGTACCCACCGGGACCCCCTCCCACCTCGGTGCTGCCGCCGTACTCTGCCAGCCTCGGCCAGGAGCGGATCTCGATGCGCCAGCCCTGGTCGTCGGACAGGTGCATGTGAAAGCGGTTCATCTTATAGTACGCCAGCAGGTCAATGGTCCGCTTGACGTCTTCCACCCTGAAAAAGTGCCGGGCCACGTCCAGCATGGCGCCGCGCCAGGCAAACCGTGGATAGTCGCGGATCGTCCCGCTCGCCATCGGCCACGGGCCTGGCTGGGCCGTCGCACTCTCGATGGAGGGGGGCAGCAGTTGCCGGATGGTTTGAATGCCCCGAAACAGTCCCGCCGGTTGGTAGGCCACCAGCGTGACGGAATCGGGGGTGACCGCCAATTCGTACCCTTCCTCGCCCAGGGCGGCATCGCCGCCCACGGTGGTGAGCAGGATATTTCCCTGCGCAGGAGCGCCACTGGCCGTCAGGACCTGGATCCCGTACCCCGTCGCGGGCCTGAGTTTGTCCGCCAGGTATTGAGCGATCCCGGTCAGCTCGGCTGTTCCGGGGTCCACGTAGATGTTTGTCTCTGGCGTCAGGCTGAATGCTCCCCCGCTGGCGGTGGCCGAGACGGGCCGGGGGATGATTTGGTCCAGCGTGGGCACTGGGGCCGGTTCACCGGCCGGCGTGCGCGCTGGACTACCGGTGGGCGTCTCCGTTGGCCCCGGCGCCGCGCAAGACACCGGGAAGAGCGTGCAAAACAGTAGCATGGTAAGACACCTCCTCCTCTTGTTCAGGTGCTGTCCTTTCTGCATCTCACACCCTTCTCACTCTAGTTCACAGCGCAGAATGTGACGGACGCCCCGCTTCAGCGGGGGTCTCCAGATGAAGCCGGTCCTATGACTAGAGTATACGGCTTAACCGTCAACAGGTCAAGGAAGGGCACATCGAGCACGTCGTACTGCAATGCCTGGGAGAGTGACTGCCAGACCATTACCTGTGGCTGGGCTATCCTCGCCTCCGGCCTTTGACAGCCTGGGCAGCACGGTGTACAATCCCCAATACGAGGCAGACGACCCTGTGGGTATCGCGGGCGGTGTGCCCGCATCGCGTTGGGGTTAGGAGATGGTGACGCCTCTGCTAAAGACCAAGCTATATATCCCCCCGCCCCGCCCCGGCCTTGTTCTGCGCCCCCGTCTGGTCGAGCGGCTGGATGAGGGCTTGCGCCGGGGAGTCCAGCTCACGTTCATCTCAGCCCCCGCCGGGTACGGCAAGACGACGCTGGTCACGGAATGGCTGCAGGGGGCGGAACGCCCCGTCGCCTGGCTATCACTCGACGAAGGCGACGATGACCCCGCTGGCTTCTTCAGCTACCTGGTCAGCGCACTTCAGGGAGTCAACGAGTCCATCGGCGCAGGCGTCATGGGTGCGCTGCGCTCGCCGGGGCTGCCGCCGCTTGAGTCGCTCGTGACTGCGCTGATCAACGACATCGCTGCCCAGCCCACCGTGTTCGTCCTGGTGTTGGACGACTACCACGCCATCGAGGAGATGGCCATCCACCAGGCCATGGGGTTCCTGCTGGCGCGTCAGCCGCCACAGATGCACCTGGTCATCGCGACGCGTCAAGATCCACCCTTACCACTGCCCCGGATCCGTGTAGGCGGAAAGATGACGGAACTGCGGGCAGGCGACCTGCGCTTCACGCAGGCCGAGGCGGCGGCTTTCTTCAACCAGGTCACGGGGCTGAACCTGGCGCCGGAGGAGATCGCTGCGCTCGAGGACAAGACCGAAGGCTGGATTGCAGGGCTACAACTGGCGGCCCTGTCGCTGCAGAAAGAAGCGGAGCGCGCCAAGTTCGTCCGGCGCTTCGCCGGGGACGACCGGCACGTGATGGATTACCTGGTGGATGAGGTGCTTTCCCGGCAGCCTGAAACTGTGCGGCGCTTTTTGCTGCAGACCGCGATCCTGGAGCGGATGACGGCTCCGCTGTGTGATGCAGTGTTGGGCAGGGACCAGGAGATTCCTCGCTTCGCTCGGAATGACAGGTCGCTGATCCCTGACGACGGAGCACCGATCGTTGCTCGCTCCCAGCAGATTCTTGAATATCTCGAGCGCGCCAACCTGTTCCTGATCCCGCTGGACAGTCGGCGCGAGTGGTACCGGTATCATCATCTGTTCGCCGATCTATTGCGCCACCGGCTACGTGCGGACGTGGGGGGACAGGGGCTTGCGCGCTTACACAGCTGGGCCAGCCGCTGGTACGAGCAACATGGCTTTGCGAACGAGGCGATCACCCACGCGCTGGCGGCCTCAGATTTCGAGCGGGCGGCGGATCTCATCGAGCGGCATGCGCGCGACATGACGGTCCACAGTGAGACTGTCACGCTGCTGAGGTGGCTGAGGGCTCTGCCGGAGGAAGTGATCCACACCAGGCCCCTGCTCTGCCTCCGGTATGCCTGGATCCTGTTGGACACTCTGAATGGCACCGCTTTGGAGGCGACTGAACAATGGCTGCAGGATGCGGAAACGGCCCTGTCGGACGGTCTCACCTCGCTCCCAGCCCCCGTCTCGGGGGCGTCTCCCCCGGACGGTCTGCAGGGCACTGATCGGACCCGTGGGCACCTTTCCGACCAGGTTGCCAGGGAAAGCGCCGTGATCCGCGCGTACCTGGTCAACAGGTGCCGTGGCGATCCGCAGGCTGCCCTCGCCCTGTCGTCACAGGTCCTTGAACGCGTCTCTGAGGATGACCTGGCCAGGCGTGCCATCATCCTCTTTAACCTCGGGTGGTCTCACCTGAGGCTCGGCGATGCACCGGCGGCCAGTCGTGCCCTTGAGAAGGGCCAACGCGCGGCGCGGGCGAGCGGCCAACACTACTTTGCCACGCTTGCCACTGAAACGCTGGCCTACATCGCCCGCCGCCAGGGCCGGTTACGCCAGGCGGCGGCGATCTGCCGCGAAGGGCTGAGCAGCATCGTGGAACCGGTCGAGAAGGCGGGGCGACTGATCCCGGCTGCCGGCTGGCTTCACATGCGGTTGGCGGGCGTCCTGCTGGAGTGGAATGACCTGGAGGGGGCTGACCGCCTGCTGGCCCAGGCGCTGGAACGAATCGAGCGGCTCGTGGGATTGGGTGCCTGGGCCATCGGTTACGGTGAGCTGGACCGTCTCAGGCGCGCCCAGGGGAACGTCAGTGAGGTCCTGCGCGTGATCGAGCAGATCGAGCGGTTCTGGCCCGAGGCGGAGTCCTATTCCTACGCCGCCGCACTCCGCGTCCGGCTCTGGCTGGCACACGCCGAGCGCGACCCCAGTCTGCTGGCCCGCGCTGCGCGATGGGCACAGGAAATCTGGCCTCAGTTCGACGACAGCAAGGACATCCTCGCAGTCGCGGACGAATGGTACTTTACCAGGTGCCTGGCCCTGGTGCGACTGCGCATCGCCCGGTATCGGGTGCACGGGCGACCCGACCTGCAACCCGGGCTCGATTTTCTGGAGCGCCAGCTTCGCGTCCACGAGGAGGGCGGCTGGAACGAGTGCGTCATCGAACTACTCATCTTGAAGGCGCTGGCGCTGGACGCGCAGGGCGAGACCGGCCGCGCGCTGGAGGCTCTGCGGCGGGCGCTCGCGCTGGCCGAGCCGGAGGGCTACGTCCGCATCTTCCTCGACGAGGGGCCTCCTATGGCGCGCTTGCTCTACCAGGCAGTCGAGCGCGGAATCGCGCCAGCGTACGCCGGCAGGCTGCTGGCGGCATTTCCGGCCGCGGAGCCGCGGCAGGCGGATCTATCCAAGACCTGGGACGTCGAGGGCGAGATGGTGGAGCCGCTGAGCGAACGTGAGCATGAGGTGCTGGAGCTCATCGCCGAAGGGCTCTCGAACCGGGAGGTCGCGCAACGGCTCTTCATCTCACCCAGGACCGTCAAGCGGCACACCAGCAACATCTACGGCAAACTCGGCGTCCACAGCCGGACGCAGGCAGTTGCCAGGGCCCGCCTCGTGGGCATCCTGCCCCACGACAGGGCCTGACCTTGTATCCTCTTTCCTCTGTGATGCGCTTCCTCTAGTAGCCCACCTT
>DATKWP010000250.1:0-2507 GCA_035529535.1 Anaerolineae bacterium
GATCCGATGTTCTGATTGGATTACGATGTACACTCCACGCGAACGAGTGATGCTCGCTCTGAACCATCAGGAGCCGGACCGGGTTCCGATTGACTTTGGCTCCACCTACATGACCAGCATCACCGTGCCACCTTACCTGGCACTTGAGCAGGCCTTGGGCCTGCCTCCCGAGCCACCGCGCTTGCAGACCCCGTTGAGTAAGATCGTCTTGCCACGAGAGGAAATCCTGGACCGCTTCCGGGTGGACACCCGTGGCATCCCCCGGCCCGATGCGCCGGCCTCCTGGCGCGACCAACTGCAGCCCGATGGTACGGTGCGCGATGAATTCGGCGTGCTTTGGAAACAGCCTACCGGCCAATCCCATTACGAGTTCTATCGGGGCCCGCTTGAAGGGCACCCCACCCTGAGCGACCTGCAAACGTTCCCCTGGCCCGACGACCCGCACGAGCCGGCCCGCTTTGCCGGCCGCCAGGAAATGGCGCGCCGCTTGTACGAGGAGACGGATTACGCTATCATGGCCGCCATTCCCGGCGGGTTCATCACCTGGTCGCAGTTCCTGCGTGGGTTCGAGGGCTGGTTCCTGGACCTGGCCGCCGATAACAAGTTCGCCGAAGCGCTCATGGACCGGGTGCTCGACTTTATCCTGGCGCTCGCGGGCACATTCCTGGACGAGGTCGGCCCGTACATTCACATCATCGCCTTCGGCGACGATCTGGCCTTCCAGGATGGGCTGATGATGTCCATGCCGGCCTTTCGGAAACTGATCAAGCCACGCCTGAGGCGGGTCTTTGACTTCCTGCGTGCGCACTGCAACGCCAGGTTGTGGTTCCACACCGACGGCGCCGTCGCCCCCCTCATCCCCGACCTCGTAGACCTGGGAGTTGACGTGCTGAACCCCATCCAGGTCACCGCCGAAGGGATGGGCGACACCCGGCGGCTCAAAGAGCAATTTGGCAGCGACCTGGTGTTCTGGGGCGGCATTGATACCCAGCAGTTGCTGCCCTTTGGCACCCCCCAGGAGGTGCGAGCCGACGTGCGCCGGCGCATCGCGGACATGGCCAGCGGTGGAGGATACGTGTTGAGTTCAGTTCACAACATCCAGAGCGACGTGAACCCAGAAAACGTCGTCGCCATGTTCGACGAGGCCTATACCTTTGGAACTTACCCCCTACCCGGTTGAATGGCTGAAAGGAGCCACGTATGCCTCTAGAATTGGTCGTCGCATCCCCCAGGAAAATCGCCTTCGTAGAGTACGAGGACCGGGATCCGCTCGGCAACGAGGTCCTCGTCCAGACCACCGTCAGCGGCATCAAGCACGGCACCGAGCTCAACACCTATCGTGGAGTCGTGCCCTTCGCCGATCAGGTCTGGGACACTCATCTACGGGTGTTCAGGCCGCTTCACGAGGATGAGCGGAGCGAGCCTTTCTTCCCACACAAGATGGGTTCCTGGGCGGCTGGTGTGGTCACCAAGGTCGGGCCTGCCGTGTGCAGGTTCAAGCCCGGGGACCGCGTGCATGGCGAGTGGAAACATCGCCAGACCGTGATTATGACAGAGGATCGGCTGTATCCCATCAAAGACAGTGTGGCCGATGAAGTGATGGTGTTCACCGACCCGGCCCGCTTTGCCCTGGCCGGGATTCACGACGCGGCCATCAAGTTGGGGGATCGGGTCGCCATCTTCGGGCTTGGGGCCATCGGTATGCTGGCCCTCCCCATGGCGCGCTTGAGCGGGGCTGGGCAGATCTTCGCCGTGGATCCCATCCCGGCGCGCCTCGAACTGACCAGGCAGTTCGGCGCTGATGTGACGGACGTACTCGTCCGCATTGACCCGCTGGAACGCGAGGCGGGGCTGGCGATCAAAGAGGCCAGCGGTGGCGCGGGTGCCGATGTGGCACTCGAGATTTCCGGGGGTTATGCTGCCCTACAGCAAGCGCTACGCTGCGTGCACCGGGAGGGGCTGGTGGTGACAGTCAGCTTCTACGGCGATAACAAGGGGCGCGTTGACCTGTCGAGTGAGTGGCATCACAACCGCATCACGCTGCGCTCCAGCATGCCGGTCTGGGGATGCTCCCATCGCTGCTATCCGCTGTGGGACATGGCCCGCATTGAACGCACGGCCATCGGCCTGCTGGAGGAGGGCAGGCTCCCGGTGGAGCCGCTCACCGGCGCCAGGATTCCCTTCGAACGCGCCGCCCAAGGCTACGCGATGATTGACGAGTCGCCCGGAGACAACGTGAAGGTCCTCCTGACATACACTTGATGGAGGTGAAGACTATGAAACCCTTACGAACCGCTATCATCGGTTGTGGGCACTTTGCCCATCGGCACGCTGAGCGCCTGGCGTCGCTGGAGGATGTAGCACTGATCGGCTTCTGCGACCAGGTGCTCGAAAACGCCGCCGCCTACAACCAACAGTACGGGAATGGCCAGGCCCGCGTCTACGAGGATTTCCAGCGCATGTTCGAGGAACTGGACCTCGACCTGGTCTACATCTGCTTACCGCCC
>DATKWP010000251.1:0-4335 GCA_035529535.1 Anaerolineae bacterium
CGTTGTCCTTGACGATGACCTTGCCCCGCTGCAGGACCAGGGCCGGGTAGCCCTTGACGGTGACGTCTTCGTAGGGGCTATAGTCCACGTTCATGTGCAGGTTCTCTTTGGTCAACTGGTGCTCCCTGTCGGGGTCCCACAAGACCAAATCGGCGTCGGCACCTATCGCGATGGTCCCCTTGCGCGGCAGCAACCCGAATAGCCGGGCCGGGCCGGTGGAGACCAATTCCACGAAGCGGTTGATGGAGAACCGGCCCTCGTTCACCCCAAAGTGGTATAGCAGAGGCAAGCGTGTCTCGACGCTGGGCATCCCGTTGGGAATCTTGGAAAAGTCGTCTTTGCCCATGTCCTTTTGCCCGAAGAAGTTGAAGGGACAATGGTCGGTGCCCACGGCCTGGAGATCGCCGCTGGCCAGCCCCTTCCACAGCGCCTCCGAGTTCCCCTTCTCCCGCAGTGGAGGCGACATGACGTACTTGGCCCCCTCGAAGCCAGGCGCCTCGTACTTTTCCATCGAGAACATGAGGTACTGTGGGCAGGTCTCGCCGTAGACCTTAAAGCCCCTGGCGCGCCCGGCCTTGAGCGCCTCCAAAGCATCGGCACAAGTCATGTGGACGACGTAGAGCGGCGCGCCCGCCAGACCTGCCATCACGACCGCGCGATGGGTCGCTTCCGCTTCCGCTTCGGGCGGATGGCTCAGCGCGTGCCAGATGGGTTCCTTCTTCCCCTCGGCCACGTGCTTGTTGATCAGGTAATTGAGTACGTCGCCGTTCTCGGCGTGGACCGAGATCAGCCCCCCGATCTCCTTGGCCCTGAGCAACGAGCGGAACAGCGTCTCGTCGTCCACCATAAAGCTGCCCTTGTAGGCCATAAAGACCTTGAAGCTGGGCACCCCGACGTCTACCATGTCGCCCATCTCGGCCATGCGCTCGTCGTTCATGGCCCCAATGGCCACGTGCATCCCATAGTCAATGGACGCCTTGCCGGCAGCCTTCTTCAGCCAGATGTCCAGTGCCTCCCGCAGCGTCTGCCCCGCACCCTGGATGGCAAAGTCAATAATGGTGGTGGTGCCACCGCAAGCGGCGGCGATGGTCCCGGTGCGGAAATCGTCGGCCGAGACGCTGCCCATGAAGGGCAACTCCATGTGGGTGTGGGGATCAACGCCGCCGGGCATGACGAACATGCCATCGGCGTTGATGACCTCATCACCCGACAGATTGCGCCCGATCAGGGCGATCGTCTCGCCGTCCACCCCGACGTCGGCCTGATAGCTCTCGGTAGCAGTGACGATCGTACCGTTCTTGATGACCAGATCCATGTTACTCTCCTCCTATTCTGTCGCTACTCGTCGAGCAACGTGTGGCCCGCAAGCGCCACAAACTCCTGGATGGCGGCTTCCGCGTCGTCGCTAACGAGGTACCATCGTGATACTGCCCGGCGGGCAGACCATAGCGCACAGGCCACAGCCGTCGCACTTTTCGCCGTTTATGGTCACTTTCTCGCCCTTGACGCCGGTGATGGCCTGGAAGCCGCCGTCGGCACAGGCGGTGGCACACAGCAGGCAGCCGTTGCACGTATCGCCCACGCTGGCCCTGGCGCGAGGTGCCAGGGGCATGTCTGGGAATGCCACGATTTTGGGCAGGGCTGCGCCGATGACCGGTTTCAAGTCGGCGAAGCCTTTTCCGTCCAGGTAACTGTTCAGTCCACGTAGCATCTCCTCGATGATGCCGTATCCGTTCCACATCACGGCCGTGCCGGCTTGCACAGTGCTGGCGCCGACAGCCATGAACTCGACCGCATCCTGCCACGTGCTCAGCCCACCCAGGCCCGACACGGGCAGCCCGGTGGCTTTGGCGATCTGGGCCACGCAGCGCAAGGCGATGGGCTTGATGCCGGGGCCGGAGTAGCCGCCGTAGGTGGATACGCTACCCACCGACGGCAGCGGGGTCAGGGTGTCCAGATCCACGCCGATGAGGCCCGACACGGAGTTGACGGTGCACAAAGCATCGGCCCCGTTCTCCCTGGCTGCCTGGGCTACGAAGGCGATGTCGGTCACGTTGGGTGTCAGTTTGACCACGATGGGTACCCTGGCCACCTTCTTCACCCAGGACACCACGTCGCCGGTCAGTTCGGCGTCCTGCCCAATAAAGGCCCCCATCCCTTTGGAGGGCATCCCGTGCGGGCACGACACGTTGAGCTCGAGCGCATCAACGCCGGCCTCTTGTACTGCCTCGGCCAGGCGTTGCCAGTTTTTCTCCACCGGCGCGTCCATGATGCTGGCCCACAGTGGCCGGTTGGGGTAGGCGGTTTTGACGGCGGCGATCTCCCGCTGCCAGCCCTCGACGGTCAATTGAGTAGACAGCTCTACGTTCTCCATCCCGATGTTGCGCTGGCGGTGGCGCAGCGGCTGGAGGCGGGGCTGGAGATCCCTGGCCGGATCGAGTGCGATGCTCTTGGTCACCGCGCCGCCCCAGCCGGCGGCAAAGGCCCGCTTGATCATCTCTGCCGTCCGCGTCGGTGGGGCCGAGGCCAGCATAAAGGGATTGGAAAAGTGCATCCCCACAAAATTCACACTCAAGTCAGCCATAGTAGCCTCCTCCCTGGGGTGGGCAACGACGCGCAGGGCTTTTTGGCAGAGAATCCTGCCGGGTCGTGTCTTACGGTGCCACGATCTCACCGTAGATGTGCGGCCGGCGGTCGCGATAGAACTGCCAGACGTTGCGCACCTCGCGGAGCAGTCCCAGGTCCAGGTCTCGCACAACAAGCTCTTCTTTGTAGGCGTCGCCTACTGCGCCCACGAACTCGCCACGCGGGGTACAAAAGTAACTCTGGCCATAGTAGTCGTTGGAGCCGAGATGCTCTTCAATGCCCACCCGGTTGATGGTGCCCACAAAGTAGCCGTTGGCGATGGCGTGGCTGGTCTGCTCGATGCGCCACAAGTGCTGTGACAGGCCGCGCGAGGTGGCCGAGGGGATGAAGACGATCTCGGCGCCATGGAGGCCCAGCACCCGCGCGCCTTCCGGAAAGTGGCGGTCGTAGCAGATATATACACCCACCTTGCCGACGGCCGTGTCGAACACCGGGTACCCCAGGTTACCGGGGCGGAAGTAGAATTTCTCCCAGAAGCCACCTACCTGGGGGATGTGGGTCTTGCGGTACTTGCCCAGATAGGTGCCATCAGCATCAATGACGGCGGCGGTGTTATAGTAGATGCCCACGGCCTCTTCTTCGTACATGGGAACGATCAAAACCATCCCGGTCTCTTTGGCCAGTTCTTCCATGCGCTTGATGGTAGGACCATTCGGGATCGGTTCGGCCAGAGCGTACCATTTGGCATCTTGCTCCTGGCAGAAATAAGGACCGCAGAATAGTTCCTGAAAGCACATGACTTGGGCGCCTTGCTCGGCGGCTTCACGGGCGTATCTTACGTGTTTTTGGATCATGGATTCCTGGTCGCCCGTGTAGGTTGCCTGGAGCAACGCGCCGCGAACCACTCGAGCCATAGTTTTCCTCCTTTCGATTGAGCTCTCGAAACCAGGTCTTTTCCTGAAAACCTGGTTTCTTTCTTCAGGTGGTCTACCTGGCGGCAGCGTCGGTGATCTCGAGCGCCCGGTCAACGATGGCCAGGCCGTCCTTGAGCTGGGACTCGGTGATGCACAGCGGGGGCACGGCAAAGATCCAGTTCCAGCGGACAAAGGTGTAGAGGCCGTTGTCGCGCAGGAACCCGGCCACGTCAGCCATGGCGCCCATCTCTGAGGGTTTGGCGTTCCAGGGAGCCATGGGCTCCTTGGTCTCCTTGTCCTTGACGACCTCGATGACAGAGAACAGGCCGATGTAGCGCACGTCGCCCACTGAAGGGTGCCTGGCTTTCATGTCCTCTAACTCTTCGCCCAGCACCTTGCCCATAGCCTTGGCGTTCTCGATCAACCGGTCCTCTTTGTAGACGTTGATGGTGGCCACGGCTGTGGCGCAGGCCAGGGTGTGGCCGCTGTAGGTCAGGCCCAGGGGCAGCATCCGATCCTCAAAGTAGTCGGCGATGTCCTTCGAGACGACCATGGCCCCCAGAGGCACGTAGGCCGAGGTCAGGCCCTTGGCCATCGTCATGACATCGGGCGCGACCCCCCAGTTGTCAATGCCAAACCACTCTCCTGTGCGCCCGAAGCCGCTCATCACCTCGTCGTCCACCAACAGGATACCGTACTTGTCGGCGATCTCGCGCATGCGCGGCCAGTATTCGTCGGGGTAGATCATGATGCCGCTGGAACCGGTGACACCCTCCAGAAAGATAGCGGCCACGTTCTCTGGCCCCTCGAACTTGATGACCTGCTCCACGTGGTC
>DATKWP010000252.1:0-3323 GCA_035529535.1 Anaerolineae bacterium
AGTGTTGGTGAACCCCACCGGCAGCGGCAGCCCCTGGCACCACGGCTCGATCCCGTAGCGCTCGGCCAGGACCTCCGCCCCCTGCTGCCCGGCGTCGTGGCTGAGCACGATACACCCTTCGGCCTGCGGCACCTTCTCAAAATCGCTGAGCGGTGTGTCGTGGGTCAGCGTCGCCACCACCGTCCCCCCCATCTGGGCCAGCACTTCCTTGACCCACGCCAGGTCCCCCATCCAGGTCGGGTTGGCATTGGCGTGCGGGGCGATCAGGCATACCGAGCGTGGCACCTTGCCCTCCCGGCCACGGCTGGCCCCATCGTCTGTGACCAGGTGCTTCAGAATGGTGTCCAGCGCGATGTCCGTACCCCGGTTCTGATCCCCCCGGAATCCTGCGCACAGGATGGGCACGATCTGGAAATCCACCTGCGTGCTCATCTCCTCACACACGGCCACGATGTCGTCCCCGACGATCTCGGGGCCGCAGGCGGTGACTATGAACATGATGGGGACGTGCAGTTCCCGCGCTTCGAGGATCGTGCGCGCCAGCAACTCCTCTCCGCCGTGGACGATCTCGTCCTCGCACAGTTTGGTGCACAGGGTCAGCGTCTCGGTATAGTCCGCGTCCTGCCACCCGAACGCCGTTTCCACCAGTTGATAGCACCCCTGCGGCGAATGTGACAGTACGCAGCAACCGCGCACCCCCAGCGCCGTCTGCGCCGCGCCGTACAGCGCACAGCGCATGTAGGGGTCGTGACATTTTTCCCCCGTGCCCCTATGATGTTCCGCTTCCATCATCGGCTCACTCCCCGTACAGCGCTTTTCTAAACAGGGTGGAGCGCGGCCGGCTGGCGTGCTCCAGGCCGGACTCCATCAACCGGGCCATGTTCCGTATCCCCTGGTAGCCATACTGCGGGTAGCCGGTGATGGTGGTCATGTTCACCTGGGGGATGCCGGGCTGGCGGAGCGGGCTGCCGATGTAGATGGCGTTCTCGTATTCCGCCGCGATCATCTCCACGTCCCCTTGTGTGTCTGCGCTGGCGTTGAAACTCCCCAGTGCAAAGATGCCCTTGGTCAGGATCACCTCGGGGTTTTCCCCGCGCTCCAGCAGGAACTTGAGGCTGGGCTTGCGCTCCTTGACCGTGTAGGGGTGCAGGTTGATCACGATGGGGTGGGCGCCAAATTCCTCCGCCATGCGCGCCAGCGAGAGCGCGCGGATCGGGCCGGGGTACTCGGAGATTTCGATCAGCGCCGTCTTGCCCTCCAGGCAGCGCCGCAGCGTGTCCACTTCCTGGCTCACCGCCGCCATCTCCCGCTGGATCAACTCGCGCGCCCTGTCTTCCAGCCCCAGCGGCACCGCCACTCCCATGATCCACTCCTCGGTGGCTCGCAGGCCGTAGGGCTGGCCGGTGCGGGCGTAGGGAATGCCGAAGCGCTCCTCCATCAGGTCGCCCAGTTTCTGGCCCCAGTCGTAGCACCAGGAAGCGTTCAGTTCCGCCGAAGGCGCCCGCCGGATCTCTTCCACCGTGCACCCGCCGCACAGGATGCCGTTGATCTTGACGCCGATGCCGGTCACCAGCCGCTCGATTTCGTTGAGGTCCTGGTCCCACTCGGTGTAGGTGGGGCCTTGCCGCGCGCCGATGACGTTGATCGTCCCCTTCATCACCTCCCCGCGCGGCTCCATCAGGTCCATGAGCACCTTGAAGGCGTCTTCGTAGCCGCTGCGAAAGTACCCCCCAAAGCCCTCGCTGCGGATTGCCAGCACCCGGGCCCCGGATGTACCCCTATCCACCATCTCCTGGGCCGCCACCTGGGCCACCATCTCCACGTCGTCGCCCGTGATCCCGGAACAGCAGCACGAGAGGATCACGATCAGTTCGGGGTGATAGCGGCGCTCGGCCTCCCTGACCGCTTCCAGCAACTTGCCCTCGCCGCCGTACACCACGTCCGCCTCGTTCTGGGCGGTGCAGGTGGTGGGTTCCAGGGGCACGCCGCGATAATCGCAACTGGTCATCTTGTAGGAACTGGCGACCGAATAGGTGCACCCCTTTGGGCCGTGAATCACGGGCACCATGTGGCGGATGCCGTTCAGCACCTGGAAGGCGGTCCAGAACTTGCAGGGCGGCGCGTGCGAAGCCTGCAATTTCGGCACCATCTCCCCCCCCTCCACCTTTTCCAGCAATCCCTGCAATGTACCATGATAGGCAATGCGACTTTCATCCATCAAGAAACTCCTCCTGGTACGTGTTGTGTAGCACGTGTTGCGTGGCACGTGTTGCGTGTTGCGTGACGGACCACGCACCACGAAACACGAAACACGCTTCACGTTTCACGCTTCACGCCCCACACCCACACTCGCCACAGATAACGGCGCAACTGCCTCCACGTGCGGATGGCCTGCCTCTTCTCCCCTTCGTCCGGCGGGTGCGGGCTATAGAGCGCCCGCACGTACAGGTCGGTGAGCCACTGCACGTCTTGCGTGATGGGGGCCAGCATGGTCTCACGCCGCTTGGTTCGTACCACTTCGGCCACGCGCTCCGTCAGCCGGGTGGCAAATTCGTAAGGTGTGTCTCCCACGTCTACCGGTAGGGACAACCGCTCCCCGTGACGATAGAAGTGGCCGTACAGCACGGTCACCGTCGCCGAGGGAGACTTTGATTTATAGCACAATACCCAGCCATCGGCAAGCCACCAGCCCAGCCCTCCTAGCGCCAGGGCGGCCGGTACCGCCAGCCACGCCAGCCACCCCCTGGAGCCCGCCCATGGGCCGGGCGAGGGCACAGGGGCCAGCGGCGGCAGGCTGGCCACTTCGGGCGGCGTCACCTCCTCCGGGCGCTCGATGGGCGAACGCCCGCTCGTCGGCTCGAACTCGATCCAGCCATAGCCGGGAAAGTAGACCTCGACCCACGAGTGGGCATCGGCCTCGGTGACCACGTAGCGTGCCTGCGTGGGGTCGTAGGTGCCGCTGGCGTAGCCGATCACCAACCGCGCTGGCACCCTCGCCGCCCGCGCCAGCACCGCCATGGCCGTGGCGAAATAGTCGCAGTACCCGCGCTGCAACTCGAACAGGAAATAGTCCGCCACGTCCTGGCCCGGCGGCGGCGCGGGCAGGTCGAGCGTGTAGGTGAAGGTCCGCAGGTAGCGCTCGATGGCGCGTGCCCGCTCGTAGGGGGTCGCTTCGGTCGCCGTCAGGTCGAGCGCCAGGTCGCGCACCCGTGCGGGCAATTCGTCGGGCAGGGCCAGATAGCGCTCGCGCACCCACTCCGGGTAGTCGCTCCCCGCCAACCGCAACTGGGCCACGCTGACGAGTGGCACGCGCGAGTCGGCCC
>DATKWP010000253.1:0-6773 GCA_035529535.1 Anaerolineae bacterium
AAATTCGCCATGACGACCCGCTCTCCCCCCAGTCCAACCTGGTCGAGCAGGTCGGCAATGTACTTGACCCTGCGCTTGGCGTTGAGATTACCTTCCAGGTAATGACAATCGCCTTCCAGTCAACCGGCCACCAGCACTCCATCCGCGCCACGTTCGAAGGTGTGCAAGATCTCGATCACCTCCACGCGGCCCGAGCAGGGCACCTCGACGATGCGCACGCTGGGCGGATACTGGATGCGCATCCCCCCCGCCAGGTCGGCGGCAGCGTAGGCGCAATGACGGCAGCAGAAAGCCACAATCCTGGGCTCAAATGGGCCGTAGCCCGCACACGCCTCGTCCATTGGCCAGTCCTCCTTTGCCTGTCAGGCCATCGGAGCGACTAGAGATTCCTCGCTTCGCTCCGGGTGTACGCGGATGTACCCCCATCCGCACCCGCAATGACAGTAGTCGCCACCACGCCTCTAGTCCACCTTTACCATCTGCGGTTCAAACAGTGCCGCGATCTCCGCCTCCACCTGCACGTCCCGATAGCGGAGCAGTTGGATCGCCCTGGCCGGGCACTCGGAGACACACATGCCACAGCCGTGGCACTGGGCCGGCTCGACGTAGGCCGCGCCGACGATACCCCCCACCCCGTTAAAGTCGGCCCGGATCTGTGGCACATCGTACGGGCAGATACGCACACAGGTCAGGCAGCCCACACATTTATCCGTGTCCACCTGCGCCACGATACCACCGACCTCGAGCACGTCCTTGCTCAAGATCGTCATCGCCCGCCCTGCAGCCGCCTGCGCCTGCACGATCGCCTCATCCACAGATTTGGGATAGTGGCCCATGCCGGCCATAAACACGCCGTCGCTGGAGAAGTCCACCGGCCGCAGTTTCACGTGCGCCTCCAGGAAGAAACCGTCCAGGTCCACCGGTACCTTCAGTCGCGTCGCCAGTTCGCCCGCCCCAGCGGATGGCACCACCGGCATGCTCAGCACGACCAGATCGGGGTGCAGTTCCAGCTCTTCGCCCAGCGACGAATCCCACACCCTCACGGTCAAGGAATCAGGCCATCCTGATCCCTGATCCCTAGTCCCTGGTCCCTGATCCCTGGTCCCTGCCCCCTCGATGACGGGCTTGCGATCGAACTCATAATGCACGAACACGACTCCCTGCCGCCGCGCCTCCTGGTACAGCCGCTCCTTGAAGCCATACGTGCGGATGTCGTGGTAGATGATGGTGACCTGCGCCTGCGGGTTGGCCTGCTTGAGTGCCAGCGCGTTCTTGATCGCCGTCGTGCAGCAGATGCGCGAGCAGTACCGCTCCGCCGGCCCCACGCACAGAATCATCACGACGGAGGAGGGAGTAAATGAGGACTGAGTAGATGAGGGCTGACGTGAATCGTTATCCGCCTTTCCTGCATCTATCTGTCCACTCAATACTTTCTCAAATTCCTGCTGGGTGACGATGCGGGGGTCTGTACCGTAGCCGTATTCCGGGCCGCGGTACTCCACGCCGCCTGTCGCCACAATCGTCGCGCCGTGGCGCACGCGGGTCTCCCCCTCGGGGCCGCGCAGGCGAGAGGAGAAATTGCCGACGAAACCACTGCTCTCCAGGAATTCGCTCTGCTTATGGACGGTGATCTGAGGATGGCTCTCCACCCGGGCGATCAACTGCCGCAGGAACGCCTGGGGGTCACGCCACACCAATCCCCCAGTAGATTCCTCGCTTCGCTCCGGGTGTATCCACCCGCAATGACCGGTTTCCCAGTCTACCAGTTTACCAATATGCCACAGGTTGCCCCCCAGCCGCTCCCCCCGCTCGACCAGGTGTACCGGGAACCCCTGATCGGCCAGGGTCAGCGCCGCCGTCATCCCGGCCACTCCGCCGCCGACGACCAGCGCCGCCTTCTGCACCTCCACCTCGGTCTTGCGGAGAGGCTCCAAGCGCAGCGCCTTCGCCGCCGCCATCCGCACCAGGTCCTTCGCCTTCTCCGTCGCTGCCTCCCATGCATTCGAGTGCACCCACGAGCACTGGTTGCGAATGTTGGCCATCTGGAACATGCCGGGGTTCAGCCCTGCCTGGCGGATGCAGTCCTGGAACAACGGCTCGTGCGTCAGCGGCGTGCACGAGGCCACCACGACCCGGTTGAGCCCCAACTCCCGCGTCCGCTCGGTGATGTGCTGGATCGAATCCTGCGAACAGGTGTACAGATTGTGCTCGGCGTGCACCACCCCTGGCAAGGTCGCCGCGTACTCCACCACCGCCGGCACGTCGAGGAAGCCGCCGATGTTCGACCCACAATGGCACACGAAAACACCGGCGCGGGGAATCTCGCCTGTGACGTCCCGCTCCTGCGGGTACACCACCTCCTCAGTACAAGTCCAACGGGCGGGGGCCAGCACCGCCCCGGCCGCCGCCGCCGCCCCACTGGCCTCGACCACCGACTCGGGAATATCTTTCGGCTCGCGGAACGGCCCCACGGCGAAGACACCAGGCCGGCTCGTCTGGAGTGGCTGGAAGGGAAGCGTGTGGCAAAACCCATGCTCGTCCAGGCTCACCCCCATCCGGCGTCCCAACTCGCGCACCCCCTGCGGAATCTCTATCCCCACCGAGAGCACGACCAGGTCGAACTCTTCTTCGGTGATCGGTGATCGGTGATCAGGGATCTGGGATCTGTCATTCCGAGCGAAGCGAGGAATCTCCTGATCCCTGTTCGCTGATCCCTGTTCCCTGATCCCTGATCCCTGATCCACGTACCGCAAGGCGAGATTGTGCGTCTTCGGATCTTCCGTCAGGTATGAAATGCGCGAGCGCACGTAGCGGATGCCATATCGCTCCTGCGCCCGGCGGTAGTACTCGTAATACCCCTTGCTAAAGGCCCGCATGTCCATCATGAAGACGGTGACCTGGGTGTCTGGCTCGTGCTCAATCGCCATGATGGCTTCTTTGGTGGCGTACATGCAGCAGACGGCCGAGCAGTAGTCGTGGGTCTGGTCGCGGGAGCCCACACATTGCAGGAACGCGATCTTCTTCGGCGCACGGCCCTCCGATGGGCGCTGCACGTGCCCAGAAGTCGGGCCAGAAGCGCTCAGCAGCCGCTCGAACTGCAGCGCAGTGACCACGTTGGGGTAGCGACCCCACCCGTACTCCATCGCCTGCCCGGCCTGATAGACCTCGTAGCCGGGGGCCAGGACAATCGCACCCACCTGGATGTCCTGGGTCTGCTCGACCATGTCGTGATTGACAGCGCCGGCCTGGCAAGTATACCAGCAACTCAGACACTCGGAACAGACGCCGCAAGCCAGGCAGCGGGCTGCCTCCGCCTGGGCCAACTCATCCGTGTAGCCCGTCTCCACCTCGGCGAAGTTAATCACCCGCTCCTCCACCTGCAACTCGGGCATCGGCACTCGCGGCGTGATGCTCGTCTCTCCCCGATCAATCCGCTCCTGGATGTCGGTCCGGCTCAGTTCCACCACGGGAAGTTCCGGCTTTAGTTTGGGCTCCAGTTCCTCCCCTCGCAAATAGCGGTGAATGGACTCAGCGGCCCGGTGACCCGAGGCCACCGCCTCGACCACGAACGCTGTGCCGGTCGTGGCGTCGCCGGCAGCAAAGACCCCCTTGCGGGTGGCGGCCATGGTGTTGGGATTGACGGCGATCGTCTGCTGACGGGTGACCCCCACGCCGGTGCTCTCGGGGATGAAGCCCAGGCCAGCCCGCTGCCCAATAGAAAAGATCACGGTGTCGCAGGGAATGATGTGCTCCGACCTCGGCGCGGTCTCCAGCGTGAGCCGGCCGTCGGGGCTAAACTCCAGAAAAGTGACGTTGACACATTCCAGGCCACCGATACCATTCTCTTCGTTCGCCACAATGCGCTTGAAAGAGCGGCTGACGTGGACCTGGACTCCCTCGGTCTCAGCAGACTCGACCTCCCACAAGTGCGCCGGCATCGTCTCACGGCTCTCCAGGCAAGCCATGTGGACCTCCGACGCGCCCAGCCTCACCGCTGTACGGGCCACGTCCACCGCCACGTTGCCGCCGCCCAGCACCATCACCCGCTTGCCGGCAACCTCGGGCGGGTTGCCCAGGCGCACGTCACGCAGAAACTGGGTGTTGACCATCACCCCTTCCAGGTCCACCCCCTCGATCGGCAACACCCGCCCCTCGTGGGCGCCGACGGCGATCAGCACCGCGTCGAATCCTTCGGCGAAAACGTCGTCCAGGTTCTCGACCCGCGTGTTCAGCCGCAGTTCCACCCCCAAATCTGCGATGTCCTGGACCTCGCGGTCCACGATCCACGAAGGAAGGCGGTACTCGGGGACGCCCACGCGCAGCATCCCACCTGCGACAGGCAGTGCCTCGAAGACGGTGACCGCATAGCCCGACTTGCACAGGTCCTGAGCGGTGGTGAGCCCACAGGGGCCTGAGCCAATGATGGCCACGCGCTCCCCGTATTTCCGCTCGGCGGGCTTGGGGGGCACACGGGGTTGGGCGTACACCTTGTCCGTGACGAAACGTTTCAGGGCATGGATATTGACAGAAGCGTCCAATTTGCCCCGGTTACAGGCGTCCTCGCAGCGGTGGTTGCAGATACGGCCACAGATGCCGGGGAACGGATTGTCTTCCTTGATGACCCGCAGTGCGTCCTCGTACCGCCCCTCGCGGATCAGGGCGATGTAGCCCTGCGCACGTTGGTGGGTGGGGCAGGCATCCCGGCAGGGGGAGATGCCCAACTTTTCAATGGCGTAAGCGTTGGGCACCGCCTGGGGGTACAATTTGTGGGCGGCCCGCTGCACCACCAGCCCCTCGTTAAAGTGGCTGGGGATGATGACCGGGCAGACGTTCGCGCAGTCGCCGCAGCCGGTGCACCTGGACAGGTCAATGTAGCGCGGGTGGGTGGACACCCGCACGGTTAAGTTCCCGGCTTCCCCGCGCACCCCCATTACCTCGCTGTCTACCAGCAACTCGATGTTGCGGTGACGGCCGGCATCCACTAATTTAGGGCTGACGATGCACATGGCACAGTCGTTGGTGGGGAACGTCTTGTCCAGTTGGGCCATGTGCCCGCCGATGGCCGACTTGTTCTCCACCAGGTAGACCCTGTAGCCAGCCTCGGCCAGGTCCAGCGACGCCTGGATGCCGGCGATACCGCCTCCAACGACCATCGCCGTGCCGGTCACATTCCCATTTTCCGCTGACTCTCCCGATTCCATCACCCACCCCCACTAGCCGGTGAACCACTGGACAGCAAACTGGAGCCTGGCAGAAATCCGCCTCGATCCGTCGCGCGTACCTTCCCGAAAGTTCTGAACCTTCGGGAAGGTGGTTGTCCGTAAATCCTGCCGATCCTTGTGCTACGGTCCCCACACGTGCACGACTTGTATGCCATCGGCTTCCAGCGCCTGCACGACCGATTCCCGATCTACGCCCTCAAGTCGAAAGACGATCAACCGGTCCTTGGGTTTCTCACCCCAGAACGTCCCCAACGAATAGATGTTGCCGCCCAATTCCGCGACGCGGACTGTGACCCGTGCCAGGCTGCCTACTTCCTCCGCGACCCTGACGGTGATGCGCGTCGAGGGATGTCCACCGCCCAGGCCTTCGACGAACACGCGGAAAATGTCCGTGTCGCTGATGATGCCGATCAGCCTCGCTGTACCCAGCGCATCACCCTCAACGACCGGCAGGCAGCCAATGCGGTGGTCTACCATCTTGCGCGCCGCCTCCTCGATGGGGAAGTCAGGTCCCACCGTGATGACCGGACCTTGTATAATCTGGCCGATCTTGGTATGGGAGAGGATATAGTCTACCTCGAACACACTGAGCGTGGTCGTAGGCGTGGGAGAGGCGTAGACCAGGCTTTTCTCGGTCACGATGCCAACCAATTTCCCGTTCTGGTCTACCACCGGCAGATGGCGAAAAGGCTTGCTGCGGACCAGGTCCAGCGCATCCTTGAGACTGGTCTCCGTGGTGACCGTGATCGGATTGGGAGTCATACGATCTCTAACTAACATAGTGCCTACCCCCTTATCGTCGCCGGCGAGTACGCCGGTCTGAGCGCAGTGAAGAATCTGTCATTCTGAGCGTAGCGAAGAATCTCCGGCTTTCAACGGATTAGGCCCCATCTCCTCGACACGTTCCGCCATCTCACGAATGGCATCAGCAAAGATGTTGCCCATACCTCCAGACACAAAGTACATCTCCAATCGCCCACTGCCTAATCCGATTTCGTCGAGCATCTGTTTGACATACTTCACCCGCGCCAGCCCGCGCTCGTTCCCATGCACGTGATGGCAGTTACCAATCGGGCACCCCACTACACACACACCGTCCGCGCCCTGCTCGAACGCCTCCAGCAAGTAGCGCGTGTCCGTCTTGCCCGTACACGGCAATTTCACCAACTTGACGTTGGCCGGGTACTTGATGCGCAGCGCGCCGGCCGTATCGGCAGCCATGTACGCACAGTAAATGCACATAAAGACCGTGATCTCAGGCTCGAAGCCATTCCCAGTACGTTGATCCATTTTCACCTCAGAAGGCTGTCATTCCGAGCAAAGCGAGGAATCTCTTGCTAGACTGCCCAGACCCCCAGCGGCAGCCGCAGAATCTGCTCATCGCGATAGGCGACCAACTGGATCGCCTTGGCCGGACACTCCGCCGAACAGGTTCCACACCCGGTGCACAGGGCCGGGTCTATGGTCGCCGCTCCCTTGAGCTTGCCCACGCCTATATCCTCGTACCGCACCTTGGGGATTTCGAAGGGACACGTGCGCACGCACGTCAGG
>DATKWP010000254.1:0-3679 GCA_035529535.1 Anaerolineae bacterium
GCCTGGCCTGCCTGTAGGCGCTGGCGCAGAGGGTTCGCCATCCCACCGCCCCCTCCGACGGCGGCCACGGCGGCCTGGACCAGCCGCTCGATCCCGTTGGCCTGCTGGAGGCCAGCGCTGCCCACCTCGTTCCAATCCAGCGCCGGGAGCAGCACGTACAGCGGCAACCGCTTTTGCGCCGGTCCCAGTTCCGCTTGGGCCTCGGCGGCGTCGCCATCGTCCCCCACGGTCTGGGCGCACGCGAGCGCCACGTAGGCCAATAGCGTGGTTCTCCCTGTCCCGGGACCACCCAGGATCGCCAGTTGGGGATGGCCGTTCAGGGTCTGGTGCAGTGGCAAAGCCGGCGGGCTCCCAGGCGCGGGCCGGGCATCGGAGAGGGATTGAGGGAGGGGGGAGGGGAGGAACAGTTCAGGTTCGACGAAGATGGCGTCCAACGGAGCGGCGGTGGCCGGTGCGAGGAGCGAGCGCGCCCACGCGGCCACCCGTTCGCGGTAACGGTCCTCGGCTTTTGTCTGCAGGCGATGGTACAACCGCACCGGCGGGGCTACCAGGGTCTGCCAACCCAGGCGCAACTCGGTCCGCAGACGGTACGCCAGTCCGGTCAGCAGAAGCGCTGTCGCCGCCCCGATCAGCGCCGACGCGACGTCGAATCGCCAGTGGGGGATACGTCACCTCCCGGAGGCTGTGCGCTGTGCCCGGTGCAGGGCAGACCGCACGCGCGCCAAGAGTTCCTTGTAACTGAAGGGCTTGATCATATAGTCGTCCGCGCCCAGTTCGAGGCCGCGGATGACGTCTCGTTCGGCTCCGAGCGCAGTGGCGAAGATAATGGGGGCCCTGGTGATCTCTTTCAGCCGCTCGCAGACGACCCAACCGTCAATGTCAGGTAAGAGAATGTCGAGCAAGATCAGATCCGGCTCCGCTTCCTGGGCCGACTCCAATCCGCTCGTGCCATCCCGGCAGACGGTAACCTGGTACCCTGCCTGTTCCAGTTGGAGACGCATCATGCGCGATAAAGCATCATCATCTTCGATGAGCAGGATTCGCTCCCCCACAATCCCACCTCCGTGTCCGAGGGCCTCTTAGGTCCGGCACTGGTTGAACTCCCGCCTATGATAGTCCGATTGGTGCACTTGTCAACCTAGCCCGTTGTCCATCTTCCCGCAAGTTCAAAAGCGGTGAACTGTGTTCCGGGTACTCCTGCCGGAACTTGCGGGAAGATTACCGGTACATAGGTACTATTGACCATGGGCTATTTGTACGCTACAATAGTTGGCGATGTTGGGACGGGTGCCCGCCCCCCGAAACCCACATCAAAGGCTGTTTGTGGTTACCCTCCTTTCGCGAGCCACGGCCTCCCCTGCCACGGGGAGGCCGTGGCTGTTGTGTCGCCCGGCGGTCATATCCGCACGATGATGCGTTCGCAGTTGCCGCAGGTGCCCAGACTATCCTGCCGCAACTGCCAATCCAGGCTGGGCGACACGCCGATGCCACATCCGCTGCACGCTCCATCCTGTACCTGGACTACTGCCAACCCACCTTTCCTGCGTCGCAGGTTCTGATAGGTGACCAGATCGCCGGCCGCGATGCGAGGCACCAGCCCCGCGCGCGCCTGCTCAATTTCCACCAGCCTTCCTCGTAGTGTCTCCCGCTCGGCTATCAGGTCCGCCTGCTGCCCCGACCAGTTCGCCTGGGTCTCATCGAGATGGCTCTGAGCCTCTGCCTGCGTGGCCCGGGCCTCCTCCAGTTCGATCATCGCTTCCAACAAGTTGTCTTCCAGTTTCTGGCGCCGCCGCTGGAGCGCGGCTACGTCTGCTTGCAGGTCCGTCAGTTCCTTGGGATTCTTGACCGCGCCGCTATACAGTAATTTCTCAGAACTGGAAACCTTGTCCGAGGCTCCCTGGGTTTCCAGTTCCAGGTCCCGCTGCCGCACCGCCAATTTCTGGACTAGCGCCTGGGCACGCGGCAGGGTTTGGCGCGCCTGCTTCAGCGCCTCACTTTCCCCCAGCGCAGCCTCTACCTCCTTCAGGCGGCGTTGCTTGGCGTCTCCCTCCCGATCCACAACCTGCAGGCGATAGAGGTCCGCTCCCTTCGTCATTGGCCGTCCTCCCAATCAAGCACGAGAGGAGCCTGATGCCAACGGCATCAGGCTCCTCGCTCTACCCACGTCGTTCACCCGTGGAATGCCAATCCATCCCCGCACTTCCCCCGGCCTGTCGAGCACTCACCGCCCTGTATCCAGCGTCCAGTGTTAAGCCTCTGCCTCTGGCGCTGCCGCGGGTGTTTCGGCCTCCGGTTCTGGTGCTACTTTCACCGCCTCGGCCACCGGTTGGGGCCTGCCCCCTCTCGCTCTGACGTGTCGCACGACCAGGAGCACCACCCCCGCCGCCACGCAGATGATGGCGAACACCTGCGCCGCCGCCATGGGACCCAGCATCCAGGCATCGGGGCGGAAATACTCGACGAAGAAACGACCCAACGGATAACCGATCACGTAGCCCAGCAGGATATCCCCCTCCAACAGCCGGCCCTTCAACTTGCTCGCGATCACGGCCAGGGCGATGAACACCACCAGGCACCACAGCGATTCGTACAGGAAGGTGGGATGGAAGAGGGTTTCCGGCGGATAGGCGGTCAGGTCGTTGTAGGGAGCGATCCGGTATTGTGGGTCAATGATCAGCCCCCAGGGGAGCCGGGTCGGGGGTCCGTACAGTTCCTGGTTGATAAAGTTCCCCCACCGGCCGATGGCCTGGCCCAGGGCGAGGCCCGGTGCGCCGTAGTCGAGCCACTGTAACGGGTGCAACCGGGCGCGCCAGGCGTACAGCACCACCCCCAACACCCCGCCAACGATGGCTCCATAGATCCCCAAGCCGCCGTGCCAGATGTACAGGATCTCGATGGGATGCTGGCGGTAATAACTCCAGCCCACCGTGCCGCCCGCCGGCTCGGAGAAAACGTGGTAGATGCGGGCGCCGATGATGCCCAGGATGATGGCGACGATCAGGGCGTTCCACACGTGATCGGGGTTCTCGCCGTCCTGCCTGGCCCGCCAGGAAGCGTACACGGCACCCAGCATGACGCCGCTGACGATCAGAATGCCGTACCAGTGGATACCAAAGTCTTTGGTAAAGTGGATCAGAATGGGGTCAAGTGGTGGCCTCATAATCTCCTCCTCTCGTGATGATGCGCCAGATTATACCACAAGCCAGCCTCCCCTGCCAGAACGCTTCGTATCGCTGAACCACCTTCCCGCAGGCTTCGGTGACTTGTGTACTCACCCGCGACACCCAGCACACGCACCGCTACTTGAGTCCATCCCTGGGTTGCGCGGCACACTTTAGGGCCTTCGGGAAGGTCTGCCCGCGAGGATCTTGGTTATCGTCCAGGCCACCCAGAAGGCGATCCAGCTCGCCAGCAGACCCGCGGCCAATATCACCTTCTGCTCGTCCACGATCGGTTTCACCCGCGTGCCCTCCTCCGTCACCTCGACGATGGCGAGAGGGACAGCCCTCATGCCGCCACTGCCGTCGCCGCCGGTTTCCTCCACGTCCGCCCCCACGTCCGCCTCGGCAGCCTGCTCCCCGCTCCCTGCCGCCTGCCACATCCCCATCTCGAAGCGGTAACCCACCCTGGCGACGGGGATGACGGTGCGCCCCGCCGCGGTCACCGGTTCGCCGAACAC
>DATKWP010000255.1:0-4461 GCA_035529535.1 Anaerolineae bacterium
GTTCGGGCCGCGGTGCAGCCAGCGCTTGGGGTCGGCGCGCAACGCCACGCGCCCCTCTTCCAGCGCCTGGCCCACCGTCTGCCCCTCGCACAACTCGCGGTAAAAGCGCTCCACCAGCAAGGTGGCCGCCCGCACGTGGACGGCGTGGCTAAAGGCCACCACGCTGCCCACCCCACTCTGCAAGAGCGCCGGCGCCACCGAGCCGAACACCGGGCGGTCCGACAGGCTGGCCGTACGGCAGGCCTCCAGCACCACCAGCGGCACGTCCAACCGCGTGAGGAGGTCTCCCAGGGCCGGGCCGGCCACCAGGTCCGTCTTGCCCTCGGCGCCTTCGAAGCACAGCGCGCCGATGCCCGTCAGCGGCAGGTAGGTGCCGTGCCCGTCAAAGTGGACGATGTGGTAGGGCTGGCGGGCCTTGCGCGCATCCGAGACCATCTCCTCCAGCCGCGGCAAGGTGGGCGGGTCGCAGAAGCCAATCTCCACCTGCCCGGGCAGCGCGTCGAGCGCGTCCAGCAGCGGGGCGGTGCTGGTGCGCGGGTCAATGAAGCCGGCGCCGGTGGGGCGGCTGACGATCAGCAGCACGCGCAGCGGCAACCCCAGGTCGAAGCGGCGCGTCTTGCCGCTGCCCTTGAGTTGGCGGCGCACGATCACGCCGCGAAAGGCCAGCGGGCCGCGCGCGTCGCGCAGCATCTCCCACGGCTGCGCCAGCACGTCCGGGTCGGTCGCGCCCAGCGTCAGCAGGCGCGGCCCGTCAGCGTCCAGCAGGTTGCGGTAGACCTCGCGGCTTTCGGCCGTGCCGAACAGAGCCTCGAACAGGGCGCGCCCCCAGCCTTCCATCTGGCGCTCGATGGACTGGGCGCGAGCCAGGTCCCCCGCGCCGGGGAACTGCGGATAGGTCTCCAGGTACCAGCGCAGGTCAGACGTGTCGGCGGCGGTCAGGGGCAGGACCAGCGTGAAGGGGTCGCCCTCCTGCCCATCCGACTCAACCCAGCGGGCCTTGTAAACGTCATCCTGGCGGTGGATGACGAGGCGGGCTTCCATAGATTACCTCCTGGCAAATCCTCAACCTTCCCGAAAGCTCGGAAGCTTTCGGGAAGGTCTGCACGCGACTCACGGCGTCCCGCTCCAGGTGCCCAGGAACGAATACGGAGACAGGAACCCGCCCGGCCCGGTGGCGGGCAGCGTCAGCAGGGTGCTGTACCCACCCGCCCTGTCCTCCGCCAACGGCACCACCATCACCAGGTCGTCCCGCGCCAGCCAGCCCCCGATGCGTGGTGCCGTCGGCTCCACATCCTCGTACACCGTGAACGGCTCCCCGTCCGGGATGCCCAGCGCACGCACCAGCAGCGTGGCCTCCTCCGCCCCCGGGGCCCACTCCCGCCAGGCCAGCCATCCGTTCTCCGGCGAGAACGAGAAATCGCCGGCCGCCGCCACCCCTGCCGCACAGGGGAAACTGCGCTCCGTCCCATACACCAGGGAACGGAGGAGGATGGAGACCGGGCGCGGGGCGCCTTGGTCCGGCGACTCGGCGATCCTGGACTGCACCAGCCAGGCCCCGTCAGGGCTGACCAGGCCATCGTGGATACCCTCCAGGTCGCCAACCTGCGCCGTCTGGCCGGTGGCCACGTCGAGCGCCAGGATGCCGGGGTTGTAGCCAAAGTAGGCCCAGGCCGCCCCATACTTGGGCCGCGACAGGTAGAGCGTCGTGTCGTCCGCCCGCCAGTTGAGCAGGTGAACGGCCCGGTAATCGGGGCCTCGCTCGACGTAATCCCACACCTGGCGCGGCTCGCGCCCTGCCCCATCGGTGACGATCACCCAGAAGTGAATCTCGGCCGTGCCTCTGATCATCTCACTCAGGCCCGGCAGCCCATCGTCGCACAACCAGGCCAGGCGGGCGCCGTCGGCGCTCGGCAGCGGCGGATGGCACCCGCCCAACGCACCCGACCCAGGCAGCGCCCCCACCCCGTTCTGGTCGGCGTAGTACGTATAATAGTACACCCGCGGGCCACCGGCCTGGAACGGCGTGTAGCGATCGGCTCCCCGCGCGCGCACGACCACGTCGGTGCCATCTGTGCCGACGAAATGGATGAGGGAGCGGTCCGCCGCGTGCTCGACCAGCACCATGGGCGGCTGGTTGGCCTGCACAGGATGGGCCTGCACCTCCACGCCCAGCGGGGCCCACCGGGCCACGCCGATCGCATCCGCCAGCAGCAGCGCCGGCTCCGCCCCATCGGCCGGCAACCAGTAGAAACGCCCATCGTAGGCGCTCTCCAGCCCGGCCAGCAGCCCGCTGCCGTCCGGAGCCCACTCCAGCGCCGTCCAGTGCGGCTCTGGGAACGCAAAGCGGCGGCGCAAGGCCGGCTCTCCGCGGGCGGCCACCTCCCAGATTTCGGCCCCGGCGGCCAGCGCCAGCCGCTCCCCGTTCGGGGACCAGGCCAGCCTGACGGTCCCGCTCACCGGCTCCAGGCGCAGCACTTCTTTCCACTCAGGCCGGCCCACGCCCCCTCCCTCCTGCCACGAGAACAGGTCGGCCAGGTACAGGACGGCCGGCTGCTGGGCGGCTTGCGGATCGGTCGTCAGGGCCGCCAACCGCGCCCCGTCTGGGGACCAGGCAAACTGCAGGCCCGCCGCCTGCAACCCGTTGAAGGTCTCCAGCAGGTCGAGCGCGCTCAATGGCCTGGGCAGGTCAGGCGCCACCAGCCCCATCCAGGTGAGGCGGGGGCTCCCCAAGGCACACGCGATCCAATCGCCACGGGGCGACCAGGCCAGGTCCGGGTGCACCGCCAACGTGGCCGACTCCCCTCCGGCCGGGGCCAGGGCCAACGCCTGGTCCTGGCCGGTCGAGAAGTCATAGACGTACAGGCTCCCATCTCGCTCGTGGGCCATGCGGATGCCGTCGGGAGACCAGGCCCCCAGCGCGACGGCCGGGAAGGGCTCCTGCTGACCGGTCATCAGGTCGAGCAGGGCCGGCAGCCGGCCGGGGATAGTGTACGCCAGGCGCCCGTCGGGCGTCCAGCGCACCACCGACGGCACCCCCCCCAGCAAGAACTCCCGCTGGGTTCCCGTCGCCAGGTCGTAGACTCCCAGCACGACTCCCCGGGCCGGGTTTTCAGCGGGCGGCTCGGCCCACCAGGCCACGTGCTGCCCATCGGGGGACCAGTACACGTCCTGGGCCAGGCCCACCCCCAGCGGACGCGCGCGGTACTGCTGCCATAGCCAGAGATCGCCGGCCGCCACGTAGGCGAAGGACCCAGGCGGACCATCGGGCGCGTAGGGCTGGAAGGCCTGCCCATCCCAGCGAAAGGCGCGCTCTCCACTTTCCTCCCCCATGCCCGGCGCGCCGTCCGGGACGACCCCCTGCTCGTCCGGCAGGTAGAACGTTACGCGCTCGCGGAGCAGGATTTCGTCGCCATACCGGCCATCCAGGTTTACCAACTCCCACTCCGCCTGGTAATCCTCCCGGTAGGGCTGCGAGACGCTCTTGCTGTCCGCCGCCCGGTTGTCCACGCGCGTCGGCGCCCCCCACACCGGGACCAGCCCCTGACCGTCCCAGTGGTAGATGGTGTCGGCGGCGGTATTCCAGCCCCATTCCGTGTTGGAGTAATGGACCAGCAGATCTTGCTGGCCATCGTCGTCAAAGTCAAGCAGGTCGGGCGGCACGTAGAACGAGGGAGGGGCATCGAAGCCGGAGCCCAGCCACTCGGAAGTGCCCAGCAATTGCCACTCGTCGTCCACCTGGCCGATCACCACCCAGCGCACCTCGTTATAGTCGCCGATGTTGCCGACGAGCGCCACCTGTTCGTCGGCGCCGGGAGCGGTGATGCTGCCGCCGGCCTGATGGCTGGCCCAATGCTTGCCGGCCTCGATGCCCAGGACAGCATAGACGATCTCTTGCGCATCGGGGAAGGGGGTGGGAGGCGGGGCAGACGGGGAGACGACGGCGGGGAGCAAGGCCACCGGGGTCGCCAGCGGGGTGAGCGTGGGGGCCGGCTGGGTGGGTACCACCCGCGTTGGCGTCGGTACCTGGGTAGCCAGCGACGCGGCGGTGGGGGTCAACTCGGGTGTCCGGCGGCCCCCGCAGGCGACCAGCAGGAACAGGAGAAGCGGGAGTATCCCTCCCGCCAGCCATGCACATCTTCTGCTCCTCGTCATTGTGCCCACGTTACCCTCATTACGCCCGGTAAGCCCGCACATGGTGCATCGGGGTGCTGGCCACGCACAGAGCCGCCACATGTCTTCCCGCCACCTGAGGAGGCAAGAAAGCGCTCACTTCAGTAGCGCATCACGGATCCCGGACTTGAATTCGTAAAAGTCCTTGTCCAAGTCCTGGATGATCTGCTTCATCTGGTCTGGGCTTGCCAGCCCAGCCATTTTGTAGGCTAGGAGAAAAGCGGGAATATTGGCGACAGTCAGCCCGAGCGATTGGGCAAACCGGCGGGCCTTGTTGTCGCTCGTCAGCAG
>DATKWP010000256.1:0-2376 GCA_035529535.1 Anaerolineae bacterium
CGTCGTCGAACGGCGCAAGGGCCGGATCGAGGAGGCCGAAGCGCGCTGCAGGGCGTGCGGCGCGCTCTACCCGGTGCGAGAGGGGATCGGCCTCTTTCTCACGCCCGACCTGCCGCGCAACGACATGTGGGAACAGGTCGAGAGCCGGTTGGTCCAACATCTCCGGGAGCATCCTGATCTCGAACGCCAACTGATGGGTGTGCCGCTGGATGTGCTGGCACCTGCCGACCAGTTCTTCCGCGCACTGGCCCTGGAAGAACGCGGCGACTATGCTCTGGCACGCGCCGCGGCCGATGCGGCCTATCCGCACCTGTACACCTCGGAGTATCGTGCCTGTCACGAGAGCCAGTTCGCCTACACGCTCGCGCGCCTCTCGACATCGGATGGCCCCATCGTGGACCTGGCTTCAGGCCGAGGCGGGTTGGTGGAAAGGCTGGCCAGGGAGGCCGGGAGGCCGGTCGTGGCTAGCGATTTCAGCCCGCGCGTGCTGCGGCGCGACCGGCGGTGGCTCGAATTCCTTGGCCTGTACGAGCCGGTCAGCCTGCTCGCCTTCGACGCCCGGCGCACGCCGTTCAAGGATGGCGTGGTCGAGACGATGACGACGAACCTGGGCTTGCCCAACATCGAGGAGCCTGGCCCTCTGCTGCGCGAGTTACGACGCGTGGTCGGCGGGACGTTCCTGGCGATTTCCCATTTCTACCCAGAGGATGACCAGGCCAATGCAGCCGCCATCCGCCAGGCGGGGCTATCGGCATTGCTGTTCCGCCGTGCGGCGCTGGAGCATTTCGTCGCCGCCGGCTGGCAGGTGGAGGTAGCCAATGGCTGTACCGGGAGGGCTTGCCCCACGCCGGCCAGCGCGGTGCTTGAGGGGGCCGGCATAGATGGGCTGCCGGTGGCCGAGACCATGCTGGAGTGGTGTGTGCTGGTGGCGCAAGGTAAATGAGGAGATGACTCGTGAGTGAGGTAGTGTTGTTCGACTGGGGGGACACGGTGATGCGAGTGTTCCCCGAGTATGAGGGGCCGATGGCCGGCTGGCCGCAGGTGGAGGCGGTGCCGGGAGTCGCCGAGGCACTGCAGGTGCTGCACCCTCGCTATCGCCTGGTGTTGGCGACCAATGCCGCCGAGTCTGGGGCGACGCTGGTGTGCCAGGCGTTGCGGCGGGTGGGGCTGGAAGAGTACTTCGAGGCCGTGTTTACGGCGCGGGAACTGGGCGCACGCAAGCCCGATCCTGCCTTCTTCCAGGCGGTGCTCGCAAGACTTGGCTGCGCGCCGTGCGAGGTGGCCATGGTTGGCGACGAGTATCGGGTAGACGTGGCCGGGGCCAAGGAGGCGGGCTTGCGCGCCGTCTGGTTCAACCCGGCGGTACGGTCCTGTCCGGCGGCTCACCCGCTGTACGATGCCGAAGTGCTGGCGATGGGCGACCTTCCGGTCGCGTTGGACAACCTCCGCCTGCCCGACTGGGATGAGAGCATGGCACTGCTGGCCGGGCAGGATGCCCCGCCGCGCGTGCTCGAGCATTCCAAGGCCGTGGCGGCGCTTGCCTACCGGCTGGCCTTCCGGCTCAGAGAGTTGGGGGAGCGAGTGGATCCGCTGTTGGCGCATCGTGGCGGCCTGCTCCACGACCTGGACAAGATCACGTCGCGTCGCCTGAACCAGACGCACGGGCAGTTGGGAGCGCAGGTGCTCCGGCAAAAGGGCTACCCGGAAGAACTGGCGACCATCGTGGAGCGGCACCTGATGTTCACCCTCTCGGACCCGGCCCGACGGCCAACGACCTGGGAGGAGAAACTGGTCCACTATGTGGACAAGATCGTGGAGGGAGACACGGTCGTCAGTGTGGCGGAGCGGTTCGAGGCGCTGCGCCAGCGGTACCCGGAGTACGCGGAGGAGTATGTCCGCTGCCTGCCCGCCGTGCTGGAGTTGGAGGCGGAGATCTGTGACCGGCTGGAGTGGCCAAGAAACCAGTTCTTTCCGTCAAGTCCTGGGACGCAGATTAACGCTGACGAACGCAGATGAACGCTGACGAACGCAGATGAACGCTGACGAACGCAGATGAACGCAGATTCTTCTGGTTTTTGTGATACCCAACACGTGGAAAGGAGATGGCTAGCGTGGTAGAGAAATTGCTCAGTCACCTGGAGGAAGCGGGCTGCAAGGGGAAGGTCGTGCCTGTACAGCACCTCTACGACCTGCAGGCGGAGATCGAAGGGCACTACAAGGAGGGGCGCATTGACGAGGACGTGTACCAGGAACATCTGGCGGTACTCAATTTCAGCCTCCCCGACAGCCTGCCCGAAACCAAGTCGCTGATCGTCGTCGCGATCCCGCAGCCGCCGGTCCGGGTTACGTTTGCCTGGGATGGGCAGCCGGTGCCGC
>DATKWP010000257.1:0-3040 GCA_035529535.1 Anaerolineae bacterium
CATGGCAAGCCTACCTTCCGCGGCACACGGGTTCTGGTCTCAGATGTTCTGGAACAAGTGGCCAGTGGTATGGCGTGGGAGACCATTATTGAAGAGTGGAACGACAGCATTACCAGAGAAGCGATTAGGGAAGCCGTGCAATTAGCCAGCCAGGCCTTGCTCAGACACACGGATGAGTTTACACTGGCATCAGTAGCAGCGTGAACATCCTGGACGAGAACATTCCGAAGAACCAGCGCCAATTATTGGAAAGATGGCGCATCCACGTTCGGCAGATCGGCTTCAATGCGGGACGGCCCGGCATGCAGGACGATGAGATAATGCCACTCTTGCAGCGACTGAGCCGGCCCACATTTTTCACACGCGATGGGGATTTCTACGAACGCCGGCTCTGTCATGCCAGGTATAGCCTGGTCTATATGGCCGTCGAAAAATACGAGGTGGCCATTTTCGTGCGTCGCCTGTTGCACCGTCCAGAGTTTGATACACAGGCTAAGCGGATGGGAGCGGTCATCCGTGTTTCGGCTGCCGGACTATCACTCTGGCGCTCTCACGTGGAGAACGAGGTTCACTTTGACTGGGGATAGGACTGTCTCACTGGGGGTCTATGATGCCTGCACAGGGTCCAACTACCCTGCAAGTCTCCTGCGTCCAGTTGCACTGGGCGAAACCGATCGAATTCAACCTCACTCGGACACTCCACTACGTCCGCGCGGCGGCCGAAGGGGGCAGCCGTGTCGTGCTGTTCCCCGAGGCCAACCTGACGAGTTACTACTTCCCTTACGTGGTCAACCTGGCCCCCCAGAGCGTGGCCGAGGCGCTCGAGCGGACTTGCGCAGCCGCCGCCGAGCACCACATCTGGGTGATCGCCGGCACCATCCAGAAGACACACGACCGGTTCCTGAACCTGGCCCACGTGATTGACCCCACGGGCAAGATCGTCCACGAGTATGCCAAAGTCCACATGGCGGGGCGCGACGAAAAGACGTACTGCCGCGGCGGCGACAAACTGTCGCTGTTTGAAATAGACGGCATCCCGTGCACGCTGGTCATCTGCCGCGACGGCCGGCACCCGGAATTGGTTCGCCTCCCGGCCATGGCCGGAGCGCAGATTCTGTTCCACCCCTCGTGCAGTTCGGACGAGGTCGAAGCCGTGGCCTGGAAGCGCATCGCCGGACGTGCCCAACAGCCGGTGGGGCCCCACACCAAGATCTTTCATTGCGTGGCCAACACCATCGGCCAACCTCCCGACGGCAAGCAGACGTCCAGTGGTGGGTCGTTCATCCGCCAGCCCAACGGCCTGCCACTGGCCGAAGCAGGCTACTACCAGGAAGAGATGATCACCGCCGTCCTGGACCTCTCACGCGCCGACCGCTCCTACGTACTGGACAGCATAAAGGCCCCTCCTTTCCTGAGCCACTACTGGCAGGAGATGATCGAGGAGATCAAGGCCAGGGCGGACGTGAAACCCCAATGAGAAGCCTATGGAAACAGCCGAAATCAACCTGACGTCCATGGCCCACGGCGGCGCCGCCCTGGGCCGGCACGAGGGGCGCGTGGTCTTTGTACCCTACGCCCTGCCCGGTGAGACGGTGCGCATCGAGATCGCCGAGGAGAAAGCCCACCACGCCTTCGCGCGCCTGGTAAAAGTGCTGGAGCCTGCGCCTGAGCGGATCGCGCCTCCCTGCCCCTACTTCGGCCCGACCGGCTGCGGCGGCTGCCAGTGGCAACACGTGAACTACCCGGCCCAACTGCGCTTCAAGGCCGAGATCGTGGCCGACCAACTGGCGCGCATCGGCTCCATCGCCGATCCGCCCGTCCGCCCCACCCTCCCTGACCCTGCCGGCTGGGCCTACCGCAACCACGCCCAGTTCCACCCGGCCCCCGGTGGGGGCCTCGGGTTTCAGGCCGCCGCCAGCCACGACGCCGTCGCCATAGACGCTTGCCCGCTCCTGCACCCGCTCCTATCCGACCTCTATGCCACGCTCGACCTGGACCTGGAGGGCCTCGCCCGCCTTTCGTTGCGGGCGGGCACCGCCACCGGCGACCGCATGCTCGTCTTCGAGATGGTGGACGACCTGCCACCGGCGCTGGAGGCCGACGTTCCCGTCTCGTGTGTCTTGCTCCTCTCCGACGGCGTGCACGTCAACCTCATCGGTCACAACCACATCACGGAGGTCGTCGCCGGGCGCACCTACCGCATCTCCGCGCCGTCCTTCTTCCAGGTCAACACTCCCCAGGCCGCCCAACTGGTGCAGCAGGTGGTCGAATACCTGGACCTGCGCGGAAACGAGACGGTGCTCGACGCCTATTGCGGCGTGGGGCTCTTCACCGCCCACCTGGCCGAGCGTGCCGGGTTGGTCGTCGGCGTCGAACAGGCCCCCGCCGCCGTGGCCGACCTGCTGGAAAACACCGCCAACCTGGACAACGTGGACGTCGTCGAGGGGCCGGTCGAGGCGGTTCTACCTGACCTGGACGTCCCGCTCGACGCCGCCGTGGTGGACCCGCCTCGCGCCGGCGTGGACCGCTCCGCGCTCGAGGCCCTGGCGGCTCACCACCCGGCCCGCCTGGTGTACGTCTCGTGCGACCCCGCCACGCTGGCCCGCGACGCCAAACGGCTGGTCCACGCTGGCTACCGTTTGGTCGAGGTACAGCCGGTGGATATGTTTCCCCAGACTTATCACGTGGAGAGTGTGGCGTTGTTCGTGGCGGCAGAGGAAGGAAAAAAAAGAGAGAAGGGACGGAAGGGAAGGAAGAGCATATGAGGCGGGCGCTGGTGATTGGAGTGGATGCCAGCACTACGGGGTGTAAGGCCATGGCCTGGGATCGGCTTGGGCGAGCGGTGGCCGAGGGCCGGGCATCCTATCCGCTCCTGCAACCCAAGCCCCACTGGTACGAACAGGACGCCGAGCAGTGGTGGCATGGCACTTGCGCCGCGCTCAGAGAGCTGCTGGACCAGGTCAGCGCGAGCGAAGTAGACGCGCTGTGCATCACTCACCAGCGGGAGTCCTTCGTGCCGGTAGATCGGGAGGGGCGGCCG
>DATKWP010000258.1:0-2204 GCA_035529535.1 Anaerolineae bacterium
GGCCGTGGCGGTCAACCCCGTGACCAACAAGATCTACGTCGCCAACTGGGGTAGCGCCAACGTGACCGTCATCGACGGCATGGACAACAGCACGACCACCATCGGCGCGGGCACGAAGCCCCGGGCCGTGGCGGTCAACCCGGTGACCAACAAGATCTACGTCGCCAACGACGGTAGCAGCAACGTGACGGTCATCGACGGCATGGACCATGGCACGACCACCGTGGCCACCGGGGCCGAGCCCCGCGCCGTGGGGGTCAACCCCGTGGCCAATAAGGTCTACGTTGCCAACGTGGGAAGCGCCAACGTGACCGCGATCACGCCCGCCCGCACTCAGGCCAGTCCGCTGACCACGAGCATCACGCCGCTGCCGGCCGATGCCACCTGCAAGCAGCGACCCAGCTTCAGTTTCAGCGCCAGCAGCACCTTCAGCCCCGTCACTCCCCCCGTTCGCCACATCTACTACCAGGTCGATACCTGCACCGGGCCCTGGCTCAAGGCCAGTCCCTCCGGCGCCACCGGCAGCGGGCAAACGCCGGCCTTGTTGCCTGGGACGCACCTGCTCTTTGCTCTTGCCGTGGATGGGCAAGAGGCCACCTCCATCAACACCGGCCAGGGCAGCAGTCCTGTGATCGGCCAGATCAGTGCCTATCATTTCCTCATGAACGGCCCTTGTCGCTTTTTCGTGCCGCTGCTCCTGAAGGGCTATTGAGGGGCCATGGGCCGGATCGGAGTCCAGGGGGCTGCGCACCGCTGAGTCGACGCAGGTGTTGTCCAGACTGCCTCACCATAGACTCACCAACGTAGGGAGTATCGACCAGGACTGAGCTTCTCATAGAGGAGATCCCCTGGGCGATGGCCGCTTGCGGGAGTTCGTGGAGGTGCCCCTCCGCCTCCAGAGGGGCGATCCCTTCTGGACCCCGCCGCTCAGGGCTGAGGATCTGGGCTACGGACCCCGCGGCATCCCTGTCGCCGGCATGGAGAGATCCCCATTGTGCCTGGCCGATAGTAATGCACCAGCTTCCAGACCTTCCACATCCGCGCTGGCGCGCTTGAAACGAGCCGGGGCTTGTCTCGACCCCGCGGTCTGGCGTGACCACCCCTTCACACCCCTTTCAGTTCTGCCCTGTCGTCTCACTCCTGGGGACGCGCGGCTGGGCTGACTCCCGCCGCTGAGGACACCGCGTAATCGAGTGGCAAACTGTAGCCTTTCCGCGTACACTCTGGCCACTGTAGCGGCGTACCTCCTGCCATGGCAGGGTGTTCTAGACCTCGAAGGGCCGGAATCCATCCAAAGAAGGAGCGGAAGTCATGATCGACGTGCGGATTGAAGAGCTACCCCTCGGAGACGGGCGCCTCCGCGAGTTCGTGGAGGTGCCCTGGCGCCTCTACAAGGGCGATCCTCACTGGACGCCTCCCCTGAGGTCGGAGTACCTGGGCAGCAGACTCCTGGGCACGGTTGGGCTACTCACGCCCCGACACCCGTACCACCAGCACGCTGAGGTGACCCACTTCCTGGCCAGGAGGGGTCGCGACCTCGTAGGTCGAGTGTCAGCGGCCATCAACCATCGCTTCAATGAATACCACCACACGGAGATAGGGTTCTTCGGCTTCTTCGAGACGGTCGATGACTTCGAGGTCACGCGCAGCCTGCTGGACGCTGCCCGAGACTGGGTGGAGAAGCGAGGCATGAAGGTGCTGCGAGGCCCAGGGGAGTACTCCAACGCCACGCACGAGCGACAGGGGGTGCTGATCGAAGGCTTCGACACCCCGCCCACGGTGGAATTGACCCACAACCCGCCGTACTACGGCGAACTCCTGGACCGGTACGGGTTCCACAAGGCCATGGACTACCACGCGCACGTCGGGGATGAGCTGAGGTCAGACGTCGCGTCGCGCCTTGATAGCCTGGCTCCGCGCGCTCGCCGCCGATACGAAATCTCCACCCGTCCGGCCGATCTGAAGCACCTGGACGAAGAGATCCAGCTCTTGGTGAAGATCTACAACGAGGCGTGGGCGCGCAATTGGGGGTTCTTGCCACTGACCGACGAGGAGACGCAGGCCCTGGCCAACAGCCTGCGACCGGTGGTGGTGCCGGAGCTGGTTCGATTCGCCTTCGTCAAGGGTGAGCCGGCGGCGGTGGTGGGGGCCATTCCAGACCTCTATGTACCCTTGCGCCCTCGCTGGCGCTGGCCTCTCGACAC
>DATKWP010000259.1:0-4078 GCA_035529535.1 Anaerolineae bacterium
TCCGCTGCCACAGCGCTGCGGCCGCCAGGGTGATGACGCCCATCACCGCTGCCCCCGTGCACAGGCCGCCAGGAGGAGTCCCACCCCCGGCGACCGGGGTAGCCGTCGGTTGGCCAGGCCGGGTGGGCTCTGCCGTCGGTCGCCCGGGCTCAGGCGTGCCGGTGAGTGGCATTTGCACTGGCCCGGCCTCTCCTTCCACCACCTCGTAGGCTTTGCCTTCGGCGATAAAGATGACCCGCTCGCCCAGCGCCAGGTACGTGCCCCACTCTGGGCGGGCCGCCAGCAGGTCAAAGTAATCTTCGGAGCCAAAACCGACCTGGGTCGTGCTCATCTGGGAAGGATCGAAGGCCGTGTCGGTCCAGACGCCATCCTGCAGGATGAAGGTCTTGCTCCCGATCATGCGCACCACTTGCGCGGCCGCTTCGGGCATCATCCCGCTGCCGGCCGACTCAGCCCCCCGCAGGTCAGCCTCTAACTCGGCCTTCTCTGCGGCGGGCGCGCCGCTGGCAGGCGCGGTCGGCAGCGCCGCGTATCTCTCGGCCGCCTCCTCCTGCCCTCTGGCGGTCAGGATGTCGTCCTCTTCGATGAGGAACGAGGTGTAGGGCGTGATGATGCCGTAGCGCACGCTCAACTCGACGACAGCGTCCACCCATTCCCGCTGCTCGCCATGGAGCCGGATCTGCGTCAGCAGGTGGCCAATCTTGCGCGTGGCCCACAGGCGCGGGATGAAGTCGTTGCCGCCTGCGGCGCGGAAATTCCCCTCGTAGACGAACCTCTGCCGCTCGCCGTTCACCTCGCCGGTGAGCGTGATGCGGGTTGCCCCCTCCCCCCGGTAACGGCCGGCCAGAATCAGCTGCGTGCCGGCGAACAGGTCGGGGAGCGGGTAGGGATAGGTATCCTCGACCAGGACGCCGCCCCAATCCAGTTCGACGTCGGCCAGGACGGGGGTGCTGATCTGGGCGTAGAAACTGGAGACCTGCTCGTCAATCCGCTCGCCGGGGCGGACGTAGCCGGTCGTGCCCCGGTGCTCCTGGGCCAGCGTGTCCAGCAGGGTGGTGTTGACGTCGTCGCCGACGCCGAAGGGGAACAGGCGCACGTTGTTGGGCGCGGCCGCCTTCACGTTGGCGAGGATCTGCTCGACTTCGGTCACTCCTTCAGTCGGCAGGCCGTCGGTGAGGAAGATGAGCACCGCCGGCCGTTCGCCGCCAGCCTGCGCCAGCGCTTCCAGGAGCGCGCGGTTGATGTCGGTGCCGCCGACTGCCTCCAGCCGCCGCACCCACTCGATGGCCTGGCGGGCCTCGGAGGTGGGGCGCAGCGAGCCGGCGTACTGCTGGAGGCCGGTCGAGAAGGCGACGACGTTGAAGCGATCCTCCTCGTTCAGGTGTTCCAGGACGTAGACCAGCGCTGCCTGGGCCTGCTCGATCTTCTCCCCCTCCATCGAGCCAGAGGTATCGAGGACCAGGATGACGTCCCGCGGGATCACACGCCCCTCCTCCACCTCGACGGTGGGGGCGACCAATAACAGGAAAAAGCCGTCGTCGGGCGGCTCCCGGTAGGTCAGCAGGTTCAGCCCCACGTCCTCCTGGCCCACGGTGTAGACCAACTCAAAGTCCTGGTCCGGCAGCACGTCCGTCTCCTCGTACCCGACGGTGGCCCGGTAGTCGCCGTCCCGCTCGACGTAGACGCGGTCCTGGTGAGTGGGGGAATAGACCGCGTGCAAGCGGTCCTTGGAGCGGATCTCGACGCGCACGCTGACCTCTTCCAGCGGGCGGGCGGAGAACTTTTCGGTGTTGAGCGGGTAGACGTAGCGCACCAACCCGCTTTCGACCGGCAGGACCTGGCTATATTCCAGTTCGATCTTGCGCGAGCCGCCGGGAGGGATGGGGAAGATGCGGGCCTGGACGGCGCTGCGGCCAATGTACTCCAGGAGGGCAGGATCGCGCCGGCGGCGTACGATGTCCTCGTAGATGGCGCGAGCCTCGTCGGCCTCGAGTATCTTGCCCTCGACCGGCTTGCCGTCCACCCACATGACGAACTCGGAGATCGCCGCTCCCTCGGGCAGCGGGAAGACGTAGGTGCCTTCGCACTCCCAGTCGTGCTCGTTGAGGAATTCCTGCTCGACGTGCGTGGTCGCCACCTGGTCTTCGATGGTGACGGTGACGCGGTGGTAGCGGATGGTGAGCCAGGAATCTCGGAGC
Source organism: Anaerolineae bacterium (assembly GCA_035529535.1). Classification (GTDB taxonomy): domain Bacteria; phylum Chloroflexota; class Anaerolineae; order B4-G1; family B4-G1; genus DATKWP01. The sequence goes on from DATKWP010000259.1 coordinate 2,199, forward strand.
GGGACCGGTTCGGGCATGGGGGGTGGCTCCGGGATGATGATGCCGTCGGCGAGGGCGGGTTGGATGACGCCGAGCAGCAAGGCAATAGCGGCAATGGTGGTCGTCAGCAGCCGGGAAATGAGTAAATGAGGAAATCGGGTTTTGATCATTGTTCTCCTCCTGTTGTACGAGCGTGTGCTTCTGTTCCTTAGACGATGGAGGAAAGAGGAAAGTTCCAGAGGAAGGGAGGGGAGAAAGAACACGGATGCGCGGGATTAGCGGATCGAGGGGAAAGAACACGGATTCGCAGGATTGGCGGATTGAGGAGATGGGAGAAGGTGGTTGGGGCAAGGTGGGTTGACCAAATGCCGGATTGATGATATGGTAGAGGCGCGACCCGACGGATACTACTTGCTTTAGAACGGTTGTTCTGGTACAATATCCCTAGTTTTACGCATCACGGATTACGCATTACGAACCCTGATCCCTGATCACTGGTCACTGATCCCTAATCCCTGACACCAGGAGGCACGATGGCCAAAACGCGCACGCAATGGGTCTGCCAGAACTGCGGACGGACGACGCCCCGCGAGATGGGCCGTTGCCCCGGCTGCGGCGAGTGGGGCACGATGGTCGAGGTGGTCGAACAACCTGCCGCTCCGGCTGGCAGGGCGCTGAGCGTTCCCGTGAGTGAGCCGCGCCGCCTGACCGAGATCGAGTCGGAAGGGGCAGAGCGGCTGCCGCTGCCACAGGCGGAGTTTGCCCGCGTGCTGGGAGGCGGCGTCGTGCCTGGCTCGCTGATCCTGGTCAGCGGGGATCCGGGGATCGGCAAGAGCACACTGCTCTTGCAGACCGCCGTGCAGATGGCGGAGGCGACGGGGCACCCGGTGCTGTACGTCTCGGGCGAGGAGTCGGCCCGGCAGATCAAGATGCGCGCCGACCGGCTGTCCATCCGCAACGACAACCTGTTCGTCGTCACCGAGACGAACCTGGAGGCGATCCTGCAACACGCGGAGCGGGTGCGGCCGTGGGTGATGATCGTGGATTCGGTGCAGACGGTGACCTCGGACGAACTGACGTCGGCGGCCGGCTCGATCAGCCAGGTGCGCCAGGCGGCCTCCCGCTTCCAGTGGTGGGCCAAGGCGGAGGGGGTGGCCGTGTTCCTGGTGGGCCACGTGACCAAGGAAGGGGCGATCGCCGGGCCAAAGGTGCTGGAACACATCGTGGACACGGTGCTCTACCTGGAGGGGGATATTTTCCATACCTACCGCCTGCTGCGCTCGATCAAGAACCGCTTTGGGGCGACCTCGGAGGTGGGGGTGTTCGAGATGCGGGAGCAGGGGATGGTCGAGGTACCCAACCCGTCGGAGGTGTTTCTGGCCGAGCGGATGGTGAATGCGCCCGGGTCGGCCATCGCGGTGACGATGGAGGGCACGCGCCCGCTGCTGGTCGAGGTGCAGGCGCTGGCGAGCCATTCCAGTTTCGGCTATCCGCGCCGGACGGCCAACGGGGTGGACTTGAACCGGCTGCTGCTGATCGTGGCGGTGCTATCGCGGCGGGTGGGGCTGCGGCTATTCGATCAGGACGTGTTCGTGAACGTGATCGGGGGGCTGCAGGTGGAGGAGCCGGCGGCGGACCTGGCGGTGGCGGTGGCGATCGGGTCGAGCGTGCGCGACCGGCCCGTGGCGGCGGACGTGGCAGTGATCGGGGAGGTGGGGCTGTCGGGCGAGGTGCGGGCGGTGGGGCAGACGATCGCCCGGCTGAAGGAGGCGGCGCGGCTGGGGTTCCGCCGCTGCCTGGTGCCCCGCTCGGTGCGCCGGAGCACGGAACCGCTGCCCGAGGGGATCGAGGCCATCGCGGTGCGCTCGGTGGCGGAGGCGATGGAGAAGGCGCTGGTGTAG
>DATKWP010000260.1:0-13353 GCA_035529535.1 Anaerolineae bacterium
CGCTGGTCCTCTCGGATCGGGGCCGCTTCCGCCTGGCCCACTCCGGCGACGTCAAGATCTATGAGAACCTGGACGTGCTGGGCCGGGCCTTTCTCGTCCACCAGGCGACGGTCGCTCCTGACGACGAAGCGGCATTGGCGCGCATGCAAGACCCGGCCTTCGATCCGGCGGCAGAAGTCGTCCTGAGCGAGGAGGTGGGCCTGCCAAACGATGTGGAGGCCAGGATAGAAGGGGTGGAGTCTGCTCGCGTGGTAGAGTACGCGCCGGAGCGCGTCGAGGTCGAGGTAGCCGCCAGGGCACCGGCCTACCTGGTCTTGAGCGATGCCTGGTACCCCGGCTGGAAAGTGACGATAGACGGCACGCCGGTACCGCTATATCGGGCCGATCTCCTCTTCCGGGCGGTCGCCATCCCCGCCGGTACTCATCGCGTCCTGTTCACTTTCCGCCCAGCCAGCCTCTACATCGGCGCAGGCATCAGCCTGGTGGGCCTGGTGGGCCTGGTGGTGGCCGCTGGCTTCGCGTTGCCCAAAGCACGGCGCAATGCTATAATGGGTATAGAGCACGTGGAACATCTAGAGGAGGGCAAACGATGAATGCTTTGAACCGTGTGGTGCTGGTGGTCCTGTTGTTGATCGCCATACCTGTGTGTACGATCGCGTTGGTATTTCCGCTGCCGATCCTGCAGGCTATAGGAGGGCAGGTGACCGCGCTGGTGGATTTCCTGAACCGGCTGCAGGTCTACGTGCGCGTGCCTCTGGGCATCCTCTTTGCGCTGGCGCTGGACATCATCTTCATCCTGTTCCTCGTCCTGGAAATGCGCCGGCCGGCTGCCAAGGCCATCCGCGTCAGGAGGGTTGTCGGCGGTGACGTGCTGGTCGGCGTGGGCTCCATCGCCGACGGCATCAAGTACGAGGTGGATCAACTCGCCGGTATCCTGCGTACCAGGCCGAAGGTCTCGGGCAAGCGCGGTAGCGTCATCCTCGAACTGGACGTAGATATCGCGGCCGGGATGGAGGTGCCTCAAAAGGCGGAGCAGATCGTCGAGACAGTGCGCCAGGTGGTGGAGGAGCGGATGGGGCTCAAACTGGCCCGCCCTCCCAAGGTCAACCTGCGCACGGTGTCCTATCCCAGCGTGCCCCGGGTCCCCGCCAGGCCGAAGGAGGGGCCGCCCGCCTTACCAAAGGCTGAGCCGCCGGCCGTAGAGCCTGGGCTCAAGCCCATGGAGTGAGCACACGATACCTGATGCTCCTGCATGGTTTGCCAGCCCAGCGCCGCCTGTTCCACGGCGGCGCCGCAACCGTTTTGCAGCCAACGAAGGGGAACATGGATGCGCATCAAACAATCGCTCTGCTATCCGATCTACGACCTCAATGGGCTTAGCCTCGACGAGTTGTTCAAGATCGGTGCCGAGATCGGCTACGTAGCTGTCGAGATGTGGCAGCGGGGGGATGACCTGGAGGAGGTCGTGGGCCTGGCCAGGAAGCACAACCTGGCCGTCGCCAGCATGTGTGGCCACCAGTCGCTCGCCGACGGCCTGAACAAGCGCTCGAATCACGCCCGGATCGAGGATGAATTGAAGACGTCTATAGACATCGCCGCCAGGCACGGCATCCCGGGCGTGATCTGCTTCAGCGGCAACCGGCAGCCGTACCAGACGGAGGTGGAGGCCATCGAAGCCGTGGCCGACGGCCTGCGGCGCGTGGCTCCTTACGCCGAGCGCAAGAAGGTCAACCTGAATCTGGAGTTGCTCAACTCCAAGGTGGACCATCCCGGGTACCAGTGCGATCACACTGCCTGGGGCGTGGCTGTCTGCGAGCGGGTCAACAGCCCCCGTGTGAAACTGCTCTACGACATCTACCACATGCAGATCATGGAAGGGGACCTCATCCGCACGATCCGCGAGAACGTCCACTGGATCGGTCACTTCCATACCGCCGGCAACCCCGGGCGCAACGACATGGACGATACGCAGGAATTGAACTATGCCGGCATCTGCCGGGCGATTGCCGCCACGGGGTACGATCTGTACGTGGGGCACGAGTTCGCTGCCAAAGGAGACCTGGTTGAGGCACTGAGGCGAACGTTTGTGCTCTGCGACCAGGGCTAGGGTGCTGGATGTGGTTGGAGGCCCGGCTTCAGCCGGGAGACCCCTGCTGAAGCGGGGCGTCCGGTGCACAACTGCGCCAGGAACGAACGTGGCGAGATGGTGGTGACGTGGGAGAAGAGGGACACGCTTCCGGCGATGGCGTTCTAGGCCTGTCCGCGCAGGTGGAAAGCCTGCTCTTCGTGGCCGATGGCCCCGTCTCCGTCGCTCACCTGGCGGAGGCGTTGGAGGCCACGCCCGGGCAGGTCGAGCAGGCGCTGGCCGAATTGGAGGCCGCCTATGCCGGGCGCGGCTTGCGTTTGCAGCGGGCCGGCCCCCGCGTGCAGTTGATCACTGCGCCGGAGGCCGCTGCTTGCGTCGAACGCTTCCTGGGGCTAGAGGCGCGCACGAGCCTCTCCCAGGCTGCACTGGAGACGTTGGCCATCATCGCCTACCGCCAGCCCATCACCCGCCCCCAGATCGAGGGCATCCGGGGCGTGAACTCGGATAGCGTCTTGCGCACGCTGTTGAGCGTGGGGTTGATTGAGGAGATGGGGCGCGCGCCGGGTGTGGGCCGCCCCATCCTCTACGGCCCCACCTTCGAGTTCCTCCAGCATTTCGGGCTGCAGAGCCTGGACCAGTTGCCGTCCCTGGAAGAGTCGCCGGCCGCTGAAGAAGAAGGCCTGACGGAGGCCTGATGGTGAGAAGCGCGCGTCAACCGCTGTACTCTGCTGTCCTGTTCTGGTTGGGGCTGGCCGGGCTGCTCTTGGGCCTGGCTGGCCTGGCGCCGCCGTCCGGCGCGCAAGCGTCCCGCGTGCTGCAAGTGTGGCCTGACTACGGCCGGGGAGTCGCCAGCGGGCGGTTGGAGGGTGTACCCATCGAGGCCGCCGTCCAGGTGTTTCCATTCGGTGTCTGCCGCACTGTTGCCGGGGACGTGGTGTACGCGCGCACCTACCTGCACTTTCCGCTCGACCTGTTCCCGCCGGGTACCGACGTCCTGCACGCTACGCTCTACGTCTACGTGGACAGCAGTTCGGGCACCGGCGAGGCTACGGTGGGTGTCTACCGTGTCCTCGATCCTTGGCGGGAGGAATATGGGGCCGCTAGTCCGGCCTCCTGGCCCATGCTGCTGACCTCTCCCATCGCAACCTTGGCGGCCCGTTTCGGCGCGGCAGTGCCTGTGCCGGTGTCTACGCCTGCTACCGGTGCGCTTCCCAAGGTTCGTTCCATGTTCTATGCTTCGCCGCTGACTACTGCCACGTTCCCCAGTTCCCCTCTGCTCACGCCGACCGCGACGCTCATACTCAGGCCGACGGACACGCCGGTGGCGACCCACACGCCGGTGGCGACCCACACGCCGACGGCGACGCTCACGCCGGCCTCCCAACCGACGCTGACCCTCGTGCCGACTCCTCCTGCCTCCCCGCTGCCTACGCCCACTCCGTTCTCGCCGTCCACTGAGCCGGTCGTCTCGCTCAGGCGGGTGGCGGGGACCTGGCTGACGTGGGACGTGACCGCGTTGATGCGGGCCTGGATGGCGGGCGAAGTGCCCGACGACGGGCTGGCGCTGGCCCCCGCGCCCGACCCGGACGCGGATCCGGAGACGGCGGGCGACCTGCTCCTGGCGCGCCAACTCACCGCCAACGATCCCACCACCCGCCCCTACCTCATCGTCGAGTTCGAGGTACGCCCGGTCACGCCCACCCCGGTACCGGTGCTCCCGGCAGCCGGAAGCCAGGTGGGGTGGGGAGCGGCAGGATTAGTGCTCGTCGGGGTGGCGCTGATGATCGTAGGGTTGGGTGTGCGGCGGGCGCGCTCTCTCTATTAAGATCTCCTGACACTGGCGACAGTGCGCCTCTTGTGTGAGGCTCCAGAAACCAAAGATCGTCGGGCTACCCAAAACGGCCTGGCCCGACGATCTCGAGTGTGACTAAGGTAGCGGGGGCTGGATTCGACACAGGCCAGGTCCTGAAACTGGATGTTTGAGTGCCTGCCCAAGTTGCCAATGGTTTTCAAGAGTAATATAATCACGGCCATGATGAAATTCCAGCGAACAAAGACCATGAGAGGAATCCTACCATGACGATACTCAAAGGCGGAGTGATCGGCTTTGGCAACATAGGGCAGAACCTCACCGACTACATCAACCAGCATAAGAGCGACGAGGCTCGCATCGTGGCAGCCTGCAACCGGGGCAAGGCTAACCTGGATACCGCCAGGGACCGCTACGGGTTGGCGGTGACGCACGACCCACAGGAGCTGGTGAATATGGACCTGGACTTTGTCCTGGTCGTCTCCACCAGCCACGGGCATGCCAGCCAGGTGATTATGGCAGCGCAGGCTGGCCGGCACGTTTTCTGCGAGAAGCCGATCGCCCTGAACCTGGAAGATGCCGACCGCATGATCGAGGCCGTCGAGTCGGCTGGCATTGTCAACGTGGTGAACTATTCGATGCGTTACATTGACACCTACCTCAAGATCAAGGGGCTGCTGGACTCGGGACAGATGGGTCGCATCCTTTCCATCTGTCATTTCAAGACGCGCGCCTTTGGCCTATACGGCGCCGGGGCCCGCCACCGGGCAGTGGTCGAGCCGGAGGAATCGGGAGGTTGGACCGTTCACCACGCCTGCCACGACATTGACTTCCTGTACTGGATCAACGGCCCCATGACCACCGTCTACGCCACCACCCAGACGACGGTGCCCGACAGGGATTCGGAGGAGGTTGTACTGGCCAACGTCGCGTTCGAGAACGGTGCCATCGGCGTGATCGGGGACTCGGTGTGCTGCATCCGCGACCATTTTACCCAGATCATCGGTACCCAGGCCTCGCTGGTGATGAGCGGCGAGCACGACCAGACGGTGCTGCGTTTCCACCGGGAGGGAGAGCGAGAGCCCGTGGTGATCCCCGCCCGGGACTCGAAACGCCCCGGAGGAGGAATTGACCACTTCCTGGAATGCATCCGCCAGGGCGAACAATCGCCCAATTCGCTCGCCAGTGCGCGGCACTCGCTGGCGGTGGCTCTGGCCATGCGGGAATCGGCCCGCACCGGCCAGGCGGTCGCGGTCGCCTGACGGGAAAACAGAACCGTCATCGAGATTGGGAGGTTCAAAACAAATGACCGTGAGGAAGCGATATGCACTTGTGGGCCTTGGCGCGCGTTCGTACTTGTATCTGGATGCCGTCGTCAAGCGTTTCCCCGCTACATCCGAACTCGTGGGCCTGTGCGATACCAACGAGGGGCGAGCGCACCTGGCTGCGGGGCGGGCGCGCGAGCATGGCCTTGAGGTGCCGATCTATGGCGACGGAGCGTTCGACCGGATGGTGGCCGAGACGAAACCAGACGTGGTGATTGTGACCAGCAAGGACTGTACACACGATCACTACATCTGTCGGGCGATGGAGTTGGGCTGCGACGTGCTGAGCGAGAAGCCGATGACCACCGACGAGCACAAGTGCCAGCGCATCCTCGACACGCAGAAGAGAACGGGGCGCAAGTGCCGGGTCACGTTCAACTATCGCTATGCGCCACCTCGCACGCAGGTCAAGGACTTAGTTATGTCCGGCGTGATCGGCAACGTGGTGTCGGTGGACTTTCACTGGCTGTTGGATACCAGGCACGGCGCCGACTACTTCCGGCGCTGGCATCGCAACAAGCGCAACTCTGGCGGCCTGCTGGTGCACAAGGCCACGCACCATTTTGACCTGGTGAACTGGTGGCTTTCGACGGTGCCGGAGGTGGTCTATGCTACCGGGACGCGCAACTTTTACAGGCCGGAGACGGCTGAGCGGTACGGGCTTACCCGGCGGGGAGAACGGTGCCTGGATTGCCCTGAGGCGGGGAGGTGCCCGTTCTACATGGATATGCGCGCGTACTCGGGGCTCAGGCGTACGTATCTTGAGAACGAGCAGTACGATGGTTACTTCCGTGATAAATGTGTCTTCAGCGCCGAGATTGACATTGAGGACACGATAGACGTGACCGTGACCTACCGCAACGGCGCGAGGATGAGTTACTCGTTGCACGCCTTTATGCCCTGGGAGGGGTACGTCGTCGTGTTCAACGGCTCCAAGGGCCGTCTTGAGCACGTCTGTATGGAGACCGTCTACCTCAGCGGCGATGGCTCCGTGCCCGGTGAACTCCGGCCCGAGGGCACCAAGATCAGGGTCTATCCACTCTTTCAGAGTGGCTATGAGGTCGAGACCTGGAAAAGCAGGGGCGGCCACGGTGGAGCCGATCCTATTATGATAGAAACGCTCTTTGCCCCTGAGCCGCCGGAGGATAAGTACCAACGGGCTGCCGATCAGCGAGCCGGGGCCTGGTCAATCCTGACAGGTGTCGCGGCCAACCGCTCTATCGAGCGCGGGCAGTCCGTGCGGATCACCGAACTTGTCCACGGCCTGGAGCAGCCCGACTATCCGCCGATGCCGTTGCCAACGGAGCCGCTCGAATTGCCGGCGGCAGCCGATCCGCTCCCCGAGTGGCTGAAAAAGTAGGGCGGGGAGCGCGGGCCAAGCACCGGTCACTGGGACAGCCTTCTGCCGAACAGCCTGCTCAGCCGCACCTGCGCCAGCCACAGTTGCCAACGCAGCCTCAGCCAGGCCTGGATCACGTCCCGTTGCTCGAGGGGATTCAACTGGTGAGTGGTGTAGATCGCTCGCACGTAACAAGCGACCAGATGACGCACGCCCTGAACGGCGGGCGCCAACCACTCACCCCAGTACTCTTCCCGCGCCATATCTGCCGCCCATCCCACGAACGCCGTGGCGAACTCGTGGGGTGTGTCACTCACCTGCATCGGTACGGCCAAGCGGTGCGCCTGGCGTCGCAGCCGCCTGTAGAGCACCGTCACGGCTGCCGGTGGCCCCAGCCAGCGTAGCCACCAGGCGTCAACGGCCACCCCGGCGACGCCCACTAACACTAGTATCGCAAGCCCGACCATCCCGACCAACCACCAGGACCAGTTCGCCACGTTCCACCACGGTCGTGTGGCGGCTTCCCCTGAGTCGGGCGGCCCGGGTGGCTCGATTGACGCAATGTCCGCCTCGGTGGGCCGCTGGATGGCCGGCAGGCCAGCGGTGGGCTCAAACTCCACCCATCCGTAGCCGGGGAAATAGACTTCGGCCCACGCGTGGGCGTTGGCTTCGCTGACGACATAGGTTCCCCTGGTATAATCGTAGGTACCAGTGGCGTAGCCGGCCACGTAGCGCGCTGGCAGGCCAGCCGCCCGCGCCAGTACCACCATCGCCGTGGCATAGTAGTCGCAGTATCCTTCCTGCAACTCGAACAGGAAGTAATCGGCCACGTCGCGGTCAGAGGGCGGCAAGGGCACATCAAGATTGTAGGGGAAGCCACGCAGGTAGGTTTCGATGGCCACAGCGCGGTCGTAGGGGGTCGGCTCTGCCGCCGTCAAGCCACGGGCCAGCGCGAACACGCGATCGGGGACCGTATCGGGCAGCCACAGATAGCGGCTGTGCACCCAGGCCGGATAGCCGGTTCCGGCAGCCCGCAACCGTTCCACGGTAAAGACAGGCAACGTTGATACCGCGCGATAGGTCGTCGCCTTAGTTGTCGCGGCGAAGGCGTCGCCAGGGGCACGCCAGGCGACGTTGTAGTTCTGACTAACCGAAACAAGCGTACCCGCGACGTGAATCAGACCTTGCAGGTCACCGACGATTCTTACCTCCTGCAGCAGGGTCCGCCGGGGCAACGTCAAACCCACCGTCGCCGTGATCACTGGCTCGCCCGCTTCATACTCAACGACTTCTGTATCTCCGGTATACCAACCGAAGGTAACGTAGAGATCGTAGGTTCGGCTGCGCCAGTAGTAGCGTGGTACGCTCGGTAGTGCACCCGATTCCTCCAGCACCATCAACTCTTGCTCTTCGATGACGGGCAACGGGTCGTCCGTCTGGATCACCATCACGCGCTGCCTTGAAATCTCCGTCCCAGAGCCGACGAGATGGCGTCGCGCCAGGCCAGTGGTACGCACTTCGTCGAATACCGCGATCTCCTTCGGCACAGGCTCCGGTGGCCGCTCTACCCCCAGCGATTCAGCCAGGTCGTCCATCGCGTCTCGTTCTTCATCCCGATCTTGCACGTGCTCGACGATTTGTTCAACCGAGAAGGACGGCATCGTTGCTGCCGCCACCACGAGTGCCAGGGCCAGGACGACGACCGTCCTGGTGGCCCTGCCGCTATTGTCCACAGGAGCAATCCCGGCCTCACGCCAACGCCGTATGCGGACTTCGTGCGCCAACAGCGCTGTCAGCAATAGGTTCGCACCCAGCACCACTGGCAGCAGGGTATGCTCCTCCCCCTTGTACCAGAGCGTAGCCAACAATAGCACTCCGGCTGGCGTGACAGCCTGCAACGGCTGGGCACGCCGGCGCGCCGTCCAGCCGGCCCACGCGCTCACAACCCACAGGGCCATGCTCCACACCACGGCCGCTGCCACCGGATCAAAGACCGGCTCGCCAGCAGTTAGCGCTGCACCCCAGTCGTGCACGCGGGTGAGCAGTGTGCCAGCACCGGCCTGCAAATCCCTCAGGCCGAGCAGGACCGGCTCCCGGCTCAGCGGAGGCCCCTGTAGCAGGTTGCCCGGTTCACTTGATAGCAACCGGCGTAAGGCTTCCCCGACCAGATTGATCAGTGCCTGAAGCAGCGCTCCCAGCCTTTCATCCAGCCGACCGACGCGCAGAAGAACGATCACAAATCCCAGCAGGGGGGTTATGACCAGTACGATCCAGCCGCGCAGCGGTGTCATCGCCAGCACCCACCCGGCCAATAGACCCAGCACGGCCATGGTCAACATCAGTGGGGCGTCGAGCTCGTGGACCACGCCCGCCAGCCCCAGTGCCACGCAGCCTAGCATCACCAAAAGTAGCGCCAGGGAGAGCAGAGCACGTGGCACCAGTCGCCAGATGGACCGGCTTGACACCCGTGTCGTCATACTAGCGGCCTCCAGGCTGTGTCGCGAGCGCGGTGTGCCGGCACCACGCGCCCGCTATCCAGGACCTCCCACCTCCAGGGCTCCTGCCAGGTAGGCCGGGCTTCAGAGCTATTGAGCAGGTCTGGCGTGATGACATAGTAGGTCACCCCCAGGCTTGCGAGCAGTCCCGCCGTGTGGCCCGCATCGCCAGCGCCGCCAAAGGAGACAGGATTGAGCAACAACACTGTAGGAACAGCGCCCCGCTTCATCAGGGGCACCAGCGCCTCCACCCACGCGTTATCAACAGCCGGCGTGATGACGACGAGGCTGGCGTGCCGGCCGATCGCCGGCCTCATCCGTCCCAGCAGGCCAGCCAGGGGATACAGGCCAGGGGAGACTAGCGCCAAGTCGCGCAGGATCTCCAAGCGCCGAGCGACTCCCCCTTGTGGCGGGAGCCACACCAGGTCCTGACCGTGCATCACTAATCCTACAGCCCGCCGCAACTGCAGCCCTCGATCGGCCAGCGAAGCAGCCAGGACGACGCCGTGTTCCTCGGTAGAATCGTCGCCCGCACCTGCTTGAACGTGTCGGTCCATATCCAGCACGATCCACCAATCACCGGCGGGTGTGCCGTCGAAGAGCCGCACGTAGAGCGAGCCTTGGCGAGCAGTCGTGCGCCAATGAATCCAGTGCTGGCTGTCGCCAGGGTTGTACTCTCGCACGCTCGAGGCGCTGATCGTGCGATCTAGAACATTGGGACGGGGACGTCCCTCACCGGAAACACCACCGGGCGACACCCGGATGGTGGGCAGAGAGAGCACTGATGGCAAGACCAGAAAGGGCGTCGAGGTAGGATAGTGCAGGCTGACCGTGTACACGCCAAAGGGATCGCCGGTCAACAGAGTCGTCGGGCCCAACGTAAAAAGGCCACGGCGTGTGCAAGTAGCCCATCTGCTCCAGTGCCGCAGACGCCGGGCTTCCGCCTCAGTCGTCCAGCCGGCCAGATAGCCAGGCATCGTCGAGTGATCCACGACCTCGACCCAAAGGGCCGGGATAACCCCAGTGTTCGTCAGTGTAAAACGTTCCTCCAAGTGGTCACCTACCTGCGCCCAGCCAAGGCGCATCTCGCGGGTGAACACTAGACTCCGCGCCAGGAGCCTCGCCCACACGTAGCCGGCCAACCACATTCCCCCTAGTCCTACCAGGAAAACGATCCAGCCCCGGTACGGCGAGATGAGCTGTAGCACCAGCAAAACGCCCACCAGGACGGGCAATAGCCACGTGTTGAGTCTCAATCTCGGGTTCATTCAGTCTCGGCTGTTGGTTCTACTTGCCCCAGATCTCCTGCCGGGTATTCTCCAATCTCATACGATGACCTGGTTCAGATTCGACCACTTGCGCATATACCTCGTCGTCTTTTCCTCCTCTCGGATCCGGCCCGCCAGCCTCTCCTGGTCTCTGCAAAACTAACCTGGACTGTCACGGTCCGGCAGGGAGTCAAAGTCGGGCACGTCCACGACAAAAACCTGCCCATACCCCTGCGGATCGGTGGTATAGACGATCTGTGTACCTTCGACGTTAAAGCAGGGGTGCAGGTGCACGCGCTGGATGTGGAACGAGCCACGGTGCCACACCAGCACCTTTGGCCCCTCGAACCGCCCATGTCTGAAGCGCCAGAGCAGCAGATAGGGATTCTTACTATCGCCATCCCCGACGACGAGGTTGAGCATGGTGCTGTGAAAGTGCCAGCAGTGCCCTTCGAACGGAGCCTCGACCTGATCGGTATTGTCGTAGCGGATCGAGCCGTAGACGGGGCCGTGTGCAGTGCGCCCATGGTAGCCGATGTGCTCGCCGTCCTGCATCCAGTATTCGTGTCCAATGGACTCGTCCGGCGCGTTGGGGCGTATTTGCCACGCCTCGCCGGTGCCCAGGTTCAGCCCCCAGATACGGTTTTCCACTTTGTGCCACGGCCCTTCGTGGCAGAACGTGATGATATTGGGTAACTTGGGCGACGCATTCAAATGACCCAGCCAGTAATCCTCCTCGTAGACGACCTCAGACGGGCCACCGTCAATCGGTATCCTGACGATCATACAATGAGGGTGCGCTTCCCAGTACTCGTGGAACCCGACGTAGCCATGCCCAAGATCCATCGTGATTCGGTCAGACAGGTCCTCACCATACCCGGCGCAGATGTTTTTCCCGTCGGCGGTGGCGTTGGCGCTGTTCCCCACATAGCCCTTCGGGCGAGCGTAGAGCGAGCGCGTATCCAGCGACGCCAGATCGAGTGCCATCAGCATGTCGCCGTGGTAGAAGTAGATCTCCTCGCGCGCGGGGTTCTTACTCAGGCCTCCGATCTCGCCCTGCACCGGGTTGAGATCGGTGAGCTGCGTGATGGCGCCGCTCTCCAGGTCAACGCCGAACAGGTTGGTACGGTTCTCCCTGTCGGAGTAGAAAACGATCTTGCGGCCCTCGTCATACCAGCACGGGTAGGTGAAGTAGAAGTGATTGCTGTGGCCTTTGTAGTTCGTCAGTTGGCGCACTGTCGCGCCGCTGACTGAATCCTGATAGATGTTCAATTCGGATTCCCACCGGCTGCCTATACCCGTTCTCGCCATCTTTGAGCCTCCTATCGCGTGTTTGTCACGTCTCTCATTCTAGTACGGATACTCGTACCAGTCCAATAGCCCCAGCGGAGTCGCCGCCCCTGCATACACCAGGAGCGAGGTGTACCTGTCGGCAAAGGAGCGCCCGCGGCCCTCGTCGGCGATCACGGCACCGCTGTCGTCCAGGTACTTGGCCCGGGGCTGAACCGTGCTGGAAAAATCCATCGCAGCGAACTGGCGCGTGGCGACCTTCAGGTACTTGGCGTCGCCGGTGATGCGATAGGCGTGCGTCAGCGCCTCCAGCAGGTGGTACGTCGGGGCGGTGCGCCGCAGCGAGGGTAGTTCCTTGTAGTAGGCGATGCCATCCGGCCCCAGGCAGTGAGCAAGCATGTCGTCCACGGTCTCGACGATGAGCCTTTCGACCCGTGCGACCAGCCCGGGATCGTCTTCGGCGAGCAGGTAACGAGCGAAGGAGTTAACGGTGAGCGAGATCATGAACGTCACGCGCGGCATGCTGTGGCTGGTGTACGGGGCCAGCAGCGCGCCGTATTCGTCGTACCAGTCCAGGTACATCTTGGCCAACCGCCGGGCTTCGGCCTTCCACCGCTCCTCGCCGGTGCCGACCCACATCCCCACCATCGCCCGCAGCGCCCAGCCGCCCTCGCGCACCGAGGTTGCGCCGGGCGTGCTCATCTCCGGCCGGGCCAGGTGACGCACGATATTCTCCGCCACCGAACGCGCGGCCTCTAGTGCCTCGGTGCGGCCCGTCAGGAAGTAATAATCCAGCAAACCCTCGGTCCACTGGTGAGAGGGCGGCGCGCCGCCCGTCACGTGGTAGCGGGTGTGGATTTTCAGCCCGCCGTTGACCAGTGGGTCGGTGCTGTAGTGGCACAGGTCCACATCCAGCCAGTGGCGCGCCGTGACCAGCGCGGAATCGAGTACGCGGCGCTGCCCGGTGAGGCTATAGTACAGCGCGCAGGCGTGAGGGTGATCGTACTCATTGTTGACCCAGACTGTGTGTCCCCGGCCGCGCCCCTGGTTCGTGTAGCCTGCATCGGGCGCGTCGCCAAAGTGAAACATGCCCAGCGCCGCCGGGCGGCCGTCGTGCAGTCTGTTGAGATACGTGATCAGGCGGTCGGGGATTCGCTCCGGAAAGAAATCCTCCAGCCAGGGGTTGTTCTCGCGGCACCAGGCCCGCGACAGGGTCGGGCGGTCGGGGAGCTGGAACTGGAGGCTGCGCACGCTGCATCCCTGGAGGGGAGTCTCGGTGGGATGAAAGTGAAGCAGGATGCGATGGGTCTTGGCCATACCCTGCAGCAGCGGCGCGGGCGGCGCGTCGCCGGGGTACAGCGAGCAGACGATGCCATCTCGCCCGACGCGCAGTTTCTTTGGAAAGTTCTGGTGCGCCTGGTAGATGGAGAGTGTCAGACCGGCCCTGTCGTCGCGCCAGTCCACCCAAAAGTCGCCGTAGAAGCTGTCAATAAAGTGCTCGTTGGCCTGGTAGAGCACCGTCTCTGCGATGAGCGCCATCTCCAGCGCATCGTTGTCCGACTCCTCAATCGCCGTGCGATAGTAGCCCTGGCCTAGCGCCAGGTGCGAGAAGCCGACTGCCTGAGGTGCGAAGGCGAGTTCGACTGCCTCCAGTGCAAGCTCCGGCTCCTGCTCGGCGTGCACGAACTGGTGCTCGATCTCGACGTAGGGCTTGCCGGCGTAGGCCGTGATGCGCCCGTG
>DATKWP010000261.1:0-12094 GCA_035529535.1 Anaerolineae bacterium
ACAGTCCGCGCAACTGCTGTCAGGCTATTGTCCGATAGCAGCGGGGGAGATTCCCTATGATTATGGCCAACTGGCCCATTGTACCCCGTTCCACCCGGCATGCAAATCAACTGCTGCTTTACATTGTGAGCCGATTGACTATAATCACCGGACGGCGCGCACAACACTTGTTCTGTCACCGTCGTCGGTGGATGGGATTCTTTCGATATGAGCGAAATGGACCTGGCGTCACTGCACGAATCCATACGCCCTCACTACCCGGAGTTGGCCGGCCAGGTGGCGATCGTCACCGGCTCCAGCCGCGGCATTGGGAAGGGCATCGCGCTGCGGCTGGCGCGCGAGGAGATGAGGATCGTCGTCAACGGGCGCACACCCAAGACTGTAGAAGCGACGGCGGCAGAGTTGGCCCGACTGGGCGCCGAGGTCCTGGCCGTCGCTGCCGACTTGAGTCGTACCGAGGATCTGAACCGCCTTTTCGATGAAACGGTGCGCACCTTCGGTACAGTGGACCTGCTGGTCAACAACGCGGCCAACTTGCTCAGGGTTCATTTCTTCGAGGTGGACGAGGCGTTGTTGGACGACGAGTTGGCTAGCAACGTCAAGGCCCCCTATATGTGCTCCTACCGCGCTGCCCAGATCATGCGGGATGCTGGCGGCGGCAACATTGTCCACATCAGTTCGGTGGGCGGCCTGCGGGCGCACTGGCCGGGGCTGCCCTACGACGTCACCAAGGGGGCTATTGATGCCATGACGCGGGCGATGGCCCTGGAACTGGCTCCCTTCGGCATCCGCGTCAACGCCGTCGCGCCCGGAGCGACGCGCACCGAGCGGGTCTCAGTTCCAGACCCTCCCCACATGCAGCAGACCACCCGGCGCATACCTTTGGGTCGCCTCGGCTTGCCCCTGGAGATTGGGGGGGTAGTAGCCTTTCTGGCTTCACCAGAGGCAGGCTACATCACTGGCCAGGTCATCTACGTGGACGGCGGATTGACGGCCCAGCTCACCCCACGGGGGCAGCCAGTTTGAGGTACTTGGGGTTCTGACATGACTCCAGCAGTGACGATCAAGGATGCACAGACGATTCTGACTCAGCCGGCCGGAGCGCGTCTCATCGTCGTGAAGGTCATCACCTCGGAACCGGGTCTGTACGGCCTGGGCTGTGCCACGTTCACCCAACGCTTCCACGCCGTCCAGGCCGCCATTGAGAAGCACCTCAAGCCGTTCCTGATCGGCCGCGACGTCTCGCGCATCGAAGATATCTGGCAGATGGCGATGGTCCACGGCTACTGGCGCAACGGCCCGGTGCTCAACAATGCCATCTCCGGGGTGGATATGGCGCTATGGGACATCAAGGGCAAGCTGGCCGGGATGCCGGTCTACCAACTCCTGGGCGGCAAATGCCGCGAGGGGGCGGCGGTCTACGTCCACGCCGACGGCCGCGATCCGCACGAAGTGGGGGATAGCGTCCGCAAGTTTCTGGAACTGGGATACCGGTACGTCCGGGTACAGATGGGAGGGTATAGCGGCAAAACCAGCCGGTTGGTGAAGCCGGAGGGTGCGCCCGAGGGCGCCTACTTCGATCCCCGCGACTATGCGCGCCAGACGCTGCGCATGATCGAGCACGTGCGCTCGGCTGTGGGAGAAGAGGTTGAGCTGCTGCACGATGTCCACGAGCGTCTGCCCCCGATCGACGCAGTGCAGTTCGCCAAGGATGTGGAGCGCTTCAAGCTGTTTTTCCTGGAGGACGCGCTGGCGCCGGAGGACATCCGGTGGTTCGAACGCATCCGCCAGCAGTGCGCTACGCCCCTGGCGATGGGTGAACTGTTCAACAACCCCCGGGAATGGCAGCCGTTGATCTCCGGCCGGTTGATTGACTTTATCCGCATGCACATCAGCCAGATGGGCGGGCTCACGCCGGCCCGCAACGTGGCCCTCTTTGCCCACATGTACGGCATCCGCACCGCCTGGCACGGCCCGGGGGACGTTTCGCCCGTGGGGCACGCGGCCAACCTGCACCTGGACCTGTGGGCACCCAACTTTGGCGTCCAGGAGTGGTGCTGTTTTCCAGAACTCGTGTACGAGATGTTCCCCGGCACGCCGGTGGTCCACAATGGCACCATGGTCCCCAACGACAAGCCGGGGTTGGGCATTGACATTGATGAGAAACTGGCAGCCAAGTACCCCTGCCAGGACGAAGTCGAGCAGTGGACGCAGACGCGACTGCCCGACGGCAGCCCCGCGCGCCCGTAGGCGAGGGGAGCCGTGGATTCCATAGACAATGGGAGGATTTGCCATGGATGTACTCATCCGCACTGTACCAGCCTTGCGATATTCCGTTCGTGACTATGGGGCCAAAGGGGATGGGGCAACCATGGACACCCAGGCCATTCAAGCGGCCATTGACACCTGCACGTCGCACGCGGGCGGCACCGTCTTCTTCCCGGCCGGAACCTACCTCACCGGCACCATCGTGTTCAAGGACAACGTCACCCTCTACTTTGCGCCGGAGGCTACCTTGCTGGGGAGCAAGAGCATCGAGGATTACGCGATTGGGAACAGACTCGCTTCCAGCGTGCAGGAGCAAACCCTCATCTTCGCCCGGCATGCCAGGAACATCGGCCTGGCGGGGCAAGGCATGGTGGACGGGCAGGGATGGGCCTTCCCCTGTGGCACGGAGGGCTTTAACGTCGAGGACGAGGAGAAAGCACCGCGCGGCAAGGCGTACCCGCGTCCCAGGCTGCTGGATTTCCTCGATTGCCAGGGCATCACGATCCGCGACCTGACGCTCAAGAACGCCGCCTCGTGGTGCACCCGCATTGAGGATGGCAAGGACATCAGGATTGACGGTGTCAAGGTGGACAGTCGCCAGAACCAGAACACCGACGGCTTTCACCTGGTTGGCTGCGAGAACGTCTTCATCTCCAACTGTGATATGAACTGCGGCGACGACGCCTTCCCGCTATCCAGGTCGGCCAGGAACATCGTCATCACCAACTGTGTCATCACCAGCCGCTGGGCGGCGTTCCGCATGGGGCCGTACTCGACGGGCGTGTTCAAAGACATTGCGGTCTCCAACTGCATCATCCGTGATACCTACGGCTGCGGCATCAAGCTGCAGATGGTAGAGGGCGGCGCGATGGAGGACATCGTCTTCGACAACCTGGTGATGGAGCACACCACCGGCCCGATCTCGATCCGCCTGGCCGGCTACCTGGGCTGGAAGCGGGAGCGCAAGGAGTCGTACCCCACCGGCAAGTTCCGCAACGTCCTGTTTAGCAACATCCGCGCCAGCGTGCCGGAGAACTCTTGTCCGCTGGAGCACGAGGTGGTGCGGATGCCGGGCGAGTTGCGTTCGTGTATGAACATCACCGGCCTGCCGGGCCATCCCGTCGAAGGGGTGACGTTCAGCAACGTACACATCACCTACGCCGGGGGCGGGACGGCGGAGGAAGCCGCGCGCCGGGACGTCCCAGAGATGAAGGACCACTACCCCGAGTACCACATGTTCGGCACGTTGCCGGCCTATGGCCTCTACGTGCGCCACGCGAAGGGCCTGACACTGCACAACGTGCGGTTCGACCTGGAGAACCCTGACCTGCGGCCGGCGGTCGTGTGCGACGACGTGGAGGACCTGGAACTTGCGGGCTTGCGGGCGGAGGGCCACCCGCAGGCCGAGGCCCTGATCCGGCTGCAACAGACGCGGGGGGCCTTTATTCACGGCTGCCGCCCGCTCAACGAGGTCGGGACGTTCTTGCGCGTGGAGGGAGAGGAGAGTGGCGAAATCCTCTTGACCGCCAACGACCTGGCGCACGCAGCGTCTACTTGCGACGTCGCAGATGGGGCAAGAGAAGACGCAGTCAAGTGAGCGGATCAATGCGAACACGAAAACTGGGAACCACTGACCTCCTCATGACGACGATTGGCCTGGGCACGGCTGATATCGGCGGTGGGCGGATCTACGGTTGGGCACCCAGAGACGAAGCCGAGTCCATCGCCACGATCCACCGCGCCCTCGATCTGGGTATCAACTGGTTGGATACTGCACCAGTCTACGGTGTGGGGCACGCAGAGGAACTCGTCGGCCGAGCCCTGGACGGCCGAAAGGACGAGGTGATCATTGCAACCAAGTGCGACATAAGCGGATCCTCCAAGTCCCCCTCTTACTCCAGGACCCAAGATATCCGCGGCCAGTTGGAAGCCAGCCTCAAGCGCCTGAAAGTGGAAGCCATTGATCTCTATCAAATCCACTGGCCTGTTCAGGAGGACGAAGCGATTGAGGAAGCCTGGTCTGCTATCGCCGACCTGGTACGGGAGGGCAAGGTCCGCTACGCTGGCGTCTCCAACTTCAGCCTGCGGCAACTACGGCGGGTGCAGGCCATTCACCCGGTGGCCTCGCTGCAGCCGCCCTACAGCATGCTCAACCGCGAGATCGAACAAGGCCTGCTGTCCTATTGTGCGGCCCACGACATCGGTGTGATCGTTTACAGTCCAATGGAATCGGGGATCCTGACGGGCAGGTTCACCAGGGAGTACGTCACGAGCCTGCCGCCCGGCGATTGGCGGTTGAGGAACCCCCACTTCCTAGAGCCCTGTCTTAGCGCCACCCTGGCGTTTGTCGAGAGACTGCGCCCCATCGCCGGGGGCAGCGGCGAAACCGTGGGCCAGTTGGCCATCGCCTGGGTGTTGCGCCGCCCGGAGGTGACCTCCGCCATCGTCGGCGCGCGAAATCCTGCCCAGATCGAGGAGATGGCCCCGGCAGGAAACTGGGCGCTTGCCGGTCCAGAGATCGCCGAAATCGCCGCACTTTTCGAATCGCTTGGGGAAACAGAAATGAAGGAGGTACCCGGTATCAATGGCTGAGCATCGGATGTACTCATGGATGTACCCATCCACCTCATCCGCAACGTCCCTGGCGACGGCACGCCAATGCCGCATAGTCGAGGTCACAGGCCGCAGCGCGCCCCCCGCCTGGGCTATCAAGCAGCGCCACCTGATGGACCTGATGGATCGTGCTGCTGTGGAGTTTGCGAAGCGGTATACCCGTCCCGACGGGACTCTCATCTGGCGCGAGGAGTGGCCCGGCATGGATGGCTCTGACGACGCCTACGAGAGTTTCCTCTCCTTCCCGCTCTTCTACATCCTGGGCGGGGGCGAGCACGTCCACGAGCTGGCCCGCCAGGAGTGGAACGCCATCACCTGGCAGTTCACCGGGCACGGCCAGGTGTACCGGGAGTTCGACGGCTACTACGATTGGATGCACCACGGCGAGAGTTACACCTACATCTATTACCTGGGGCTGGCCAACCCCTACCATCACATGGACCGGCGGCGGGCCCTGCGGTTCGCGGCGATGTACACCGGCGAAGACCCCGCAGCGCCTAACTGGGATGCGGATTTGAAGATGATCCGCTCGCCCATCAACGGCAGCCGTGGCCCGCGTTTCGAGATGACGGCCGAGGATTGGGTCACCCACCGTCCCGTACTGGCCGACTACCTCTCGCCCTACGAGGATGTCCCCGGCTTTCGCTTCGACGACCCGTTCACCGTCTTGGACTGGAACGACGACGAGACGTTCGCCAGGATTCTCAAACTGATGAACGAGCGCATGGTGCCCGGCGACGTGCCGCTGAACTTGAACGCGACCAGCCTGATCGCCAACGCCTACATGGTCACCGGCGAGGAGAAATATCGTCAGTGGGTGTTGGACTACCTCCAGGCGTGGGCGGAGCGCACAGAGCGGAACGGCGGCATCATGCCCGACAACGTCGGCCCCACAGGCAGGATCGGGGAGCGGATGAACGGCAAATGGTGGGGCGGCTACTACGGCTGGCGCTGGCCCCACGGAGCCTGGATCGTCCTCGAATCCACCCTGATCGCCGGATGCAACGCGGCCCTCTTGACTGGCGATCCTGCGTGGCTGGACCTTCACCGGTCGCAGGCGGATCTGCTGTGGGCGCTACGCAGGGAGGAAGGGGGTGTCCTCAAGGTTCCGGCCAGGCACGGCGACCAGGGCTGGTTCGACTACCGGCCGCCAGTGCCGGACCATTACGTCCATCTCTGGTTTATGAGCCGGAGCGAGGGGGATCGAGCGCGGATCGAAGAGCGCTTCCCGGACTGGGAAGCCTGGCGAGGAGCGCCCCGCTTTTTCAAGGCCGGCTCCTACGCCCCCCTGGGCTGGTACGCCTATGTGGCGGGGCAGAATCCCTGCTTTCCCGAGCAGGTGCTCCAAGACACCTACACCGGCATCTGCCAGCGCCTGGACAGGATCGAGCATGACGACGGGGACCTGGAGAAGCGGGATATCCACCACTGGCAGGACATCAACCCGGTCATCCCGGAGGGGTTGGTCCAGATGGCGATGGGGACGCCCGGCGCGGTGTATCACGGGGGCTTGTTGCACGCCAGTGTGCGCTACTTTGACCCGCACCGTCGCCGTCCCGGGCTTCCCCGGGATGTGGCGGCGCTGGTGGAGCAGATCACGCCCGACGGCATCGTCCTCATGCTGGTGAACACTGATCCTCTGGAGGGCCGCGACGTGCTCGTCCAGGCTGGGGCGTTTGGGGAGCACGCCTTCACGGAGGCCAGGTTGGAGAACGGGGGTATCGAACAGCAGAGCGTGACGGTGAGCACGGATGTAGCGGATGGGTACATCCGGCTCATCCACAACGATAGATACCTTCTGGTGCGCCTTGGACCATCCGCGCAGGCGCGCCTGTGCCTGGGAATGAGGCGCTTCGCGAACCGGCCATCGTACGAGTTCCCGCCGGCGATCAAGGCCTGCCCTTAGGCGGACCTGCGGTCCGAAGTCGAAGGGGCTTGATCTGAAATGGAAATTGATCTGACGGGCAGGGATGCCCTGGTCACCGGCGGTGCCGCAGGGATCGGCAGGGAATGCGCCCTGGTGCTGGCCGAGGCCGGCGCGCGCGTGGCGGTGGCAGACATAGACCTGGAAGGCGCGCAAGAGACGATCGAGACAATGCGGACCGGATGTACTCATAGATGTACTCATCCGCCTCATCCGCGCCGGATGCAAGGGATGTACTCATCCCCTACATCCCTTGCATCCGCTACATCCGGCCAGGGACTTGCCGTGCGGTGTGACCTGGGGGCACCCCGGGATGTGGCGGCGCTGCGCCAGAGGGTGACCCTGGAAATGGGCGGCGTGGACATCCTGGTCAACTGCGCCGGCGTCATCTCCTACAGGCAGGGCATCGGGGCCATCTCGGTGGACGAGTGGGACCGCGTCCTCGACGTCAACCTGCGGGGAACCTACCTGGTCTGCCGCGAGTTCATCGAGGGGATGAAGGAACGGGGCGGCGGCAAGATCGTCAACTTCTCGTCACTGGCGGCCCGGGTCGGCGGGATCGAGGTCGGCATCCACTACGCGGCTTCCAAGGCGGCGCTGATCGGCTTCACCAGGACCCTGGCCAAGGAGGGTGGCCCCTTCGGCATCAACGTGAACGCCGTCGCGCCGGGCATCATCCTCACAGAGCCGGTCCGGCGGCAGATTGAGGGCAGGGAGGATGCTTACGTCGCCCAGATTCCGTTGGGGCGGCTGGGCAAACCCAGAGACGTGGCCAACGTCGTGCTGTTCCTGGTCTCGCCGCTTTCAGATTATATCACGGGTGTTGTCCTGGACGTCAACGGTGGGATCTACATGGGGTAGGCCGATGGAAACACGCCTCATTCGTGCACAAGAGCTCTCCACGTTCGTGGAACGGGTGTTGGCTGCGGTGGGGGTGTCGCCAGAGCACGCGGCCATCGTGGCCGATTGTCTCATCATGGCCAACCTCGCCGGCGTAGATTCCCACGGGGTCGTGCGCCTGGGCCACTACGTCGCCCGGCTGGAGAACGGCACCATCAAGGCGCGGCCCAGCCTCACCTTCGAAAGGCGGGCTCCTTCGCTCGGCATCCTCGACGGTGATGATGGCCTGGGCCACGTCGTGATGGTTCGCGCCTGTACTGAGGCGGTGGCGTTGGCCGAGGAAAATGGGAGCGGAGCGGTGGCCGTCAAGAACTCGAGCCATTTCGGTATGGCCGGGTTCTACGTCAACCGCATCGTCTCAGAGGGGTTTGCGGGAATCGTGATGACGGCGACCGACGCTCTTCTTGTCCCATTTGGGGCGAGGCAGCCCTTCTTCGGCTCGAATCCCATCGCCATTGGCTTCCCTTCGACAGGCTCAGGGCAGGCCCCTACCGGCGGCATCCCGGTGATCCTTGACATGGCCACCACCTCGATCTCCTATGGCAAGATCGCCCTGGCCAAGGCAGAGGGTAGGCCAATCCCGCCCGATTGGGGCCTCGACCAGGACGGCCACCCTACCGCCGACCCGCACAGAATCGTCGGACTGCATCCTATCGCCGGCCCCAAGGGCAGTGGCCTGGCGATGATCATTGACATCTTCTGTAGCATCCTCACCGGGATGGCGTGGGGACCGCACATCAACAAGATGTACGGCGACATGGACCAGCCGCGCAGGCTGGGGCATTTTGTGCTGGCGCTGGACATCAAGCGCTGGATGCCGCTGGATACGTTCAAATATCGGCTGGGGGAGATGCTGGCAGAGTTCAACGCACTGGCCCCCACTGAGGGGGGCGACCGGGTGTACTATCCCGGCCAGATAGAAGGCGAGCGGTGCCAGCAGCGCCGTGCTGAGGTGGATGACGGACGTACCCCCGTCCGCTACATCCATGAGGTGGATGAGTACATCCATGAGGGCATCCCGATTGATCCCGGCCTTTACCAGGAAATCGTGGGGTTGGGCAGGCGGTTCAACGTCCCCGTCCCCGGTTGAGTTCGGACTGGATGTGGTAATGTTCGCACGAGTGGATCACGTAGCCGTCAGCGTCAAGGACATGGCGAACGCCATCGCCTTCTACCGCGACGTCATCGGCATGGAGCAAGTGTTCGACCGCGAGTTCGACGAGCCGATGGCGAGGCTGATTGGCGTGGAAGGCACCAGGGTGCGTATCGTGCACATGAGGTTGGGCGATTCGGTGGTCGAACTGTTCGATTACCGGCACCCCACAGGACGTGACCCGAGGCCCGACCACGCGGATGAGCCGGATGCAAGGGATGTACTCATCCCCCCCATCCGCTACATCCGGCAGAGCGACTATGGCCTCACGCACATCGGGTTCAGGGTGCAGGATTTCTGGTCCACTTACCAGCATCTGCTCGACCATGGCGTCGAGTTCCTGGGTGAACCGGTCGAGATCCGTCCAGGCGTGTTGGTGGCCTATTTCCGCGGCGCGGAGTACGAGGTGTGTGAGATCCGGGAGATTGTCTCGTAGCCCTGACCGTGGCGGAACACGTACGCCGAGGAAGCCGCGTCCGCCCTGCGCGTCCTGTGGAGACATCCTATGAGCCGATTGACCGAGCAAAAGCCACCCGCTGTGTGCCACAGGCTTGAGACTTCCGACACGGATTGGAGGGCTATTGAGGGGGATGCTCTCGTCCGGATGCTCCTCCTCCTGCACCTGATCCGCGAATTCGAGACCAGGGTGTTGGAACTGAAGGACGAAGACCTGGTGCACGGGCCAGTCCATGCCAGCATTGGGCAGGAGGCTGTTGCCGCCGGAGCGGCCGCCGCGCTGCTCAAGTCCGACATGATTGCCTCCACCCATCGCGCCCACGGGCATCTCCTCGCCAAGGCGCTCATCTACTACGCGCCCGAGGGCTACCACCCGCTGCGGGAGCCCTTCACTCCCCCTATGCAGCAAGCGGTCCACAAGACGCTGGCGGAGATCATGGGACTCCGGGAGGGGTGGTGCGGCGGGCGCGGCGGCTCGATGCACCTGTGCGATGTCGAATCGGGCAACCTGGGGAGCAACGCCATCGTCGGCGGCGGGATTCCCATCGCCACGGGCACCGCCTGGGCACAGAAACTCCACCGGGATGTACCCATCCCCGATGTACCCATCCCCGATGTACCCACCCGCATCGTTGTCTCCTTCTTCGGCGACGGTGCCTTCAACCAGGGGTGTTTTCACGAAGTGGCCAACATGGCGGTCCTGTGGAAGGTGCCTATCCTTTACCTGGTGGAGAACAACCTCTACGCGGTGGGGACTTGCACCCGTGATGCCTCGTGCGTAGAGGACCTGGCCCGCAGGAGCATCGGCTACGGATTCGATAGCGTGATCGTTGACGGCATGGACCCGGTGAGCGTGTACATCGCCGTACGGGAGGCGGCGCGCAGGATGCGGCGCGAGCCGTTCCCTTTCTTGATCGAAGCCAAGACCTACCGGTTTTACCATCATGGCGGCGGGCTGGCCGGCAGCGCTTTCGGCTATCGCAGCGGGGAGGAAGAGGCGGAGTGGCTGGCCAGGGACCCCCTCGTCGTTTTCCCGGCCAGGTTGATGGACCTCGGCCTCATCGGCGAAGGGGACGACGAGCGGTTGCGCGCGATGGCGAAAGATGCCGTCGAGCGAGCGACCGGCTTGTGCACCGAAGAGCGGGATGGGGCCGATGGGACCATCGGGCGCTGTATCCCCGCCGCGAAATGGCCGTCCGCCGAGTCTGTGGGCCAGGACGTCGCGGATGAGACCATGCGGGGCGATGAGGACGTGTTTGCCGGCGTTGAGTTCAAGGAGCAGGAGGATTTCGCCGGCGCCCATGCCGAACCTGGGTTCAGGGCCATGACCTACGTTCAGGCCATCGCGAGCGCCACCTTGCGCAATATGGAGCGTGACGAACGGGTCATTGTCCTGGGCGAGGAAGTAGCCAATCTCAGGGGGGGGGCATACTCGGCCACCAGGGGCATCAAGGAAGCGTTTCCTGACAGGCTGTTCAACACACCCATCTCGGAGGCCGGCTTCGTGGGGATGGCCGGTGGGCTGGCCGCCGCCGGGTGGAGGCCCGTCGTCGAGATCATGTTCCCCGATTTCGCGCTGATGGCCTCCGACCAGTTGTTCAACCAGATCGGCAGGCTGCGCCACATGTACGGCGGTCAGGTGCGGTTTCCCATCGTGGTCCGCACCCGCGTCGCGATCGGCTTCGGGTATGGAGGGCAGCACTCGATGGACCCCAGCGGTTTCTTTGCCCTCTTTTCCGGCTGGCGGATTGTAGCCCCCTCGAACGCTTTCGACTACGTCGGCCTGTTTAACACGGCGATGCGCTTCGAGGACCCGGTGCTGATCGTCGAGCACGGGATGCTATATCAAGAGGAAGGTATGGTGCCGGCCAACACGCTGGACTACCTGGTCGAGTACGGGAAGGCCAAAGTGGTCCGGCAGGGCACCGACGTCACCGTGCTCACCTACCTGACCGGGGTGCAAAAGTGCCTGCAGGTTGCCGACGAGTTGAGCAGGGAGGGGATCAGCGCCGAGGTCATTGATCTGAGGACCCTGGACTACACCGGTATGGATTTCGCCACCATCGGCCAATCGGTGAAAAAGACCGGGAGCGTGCTCATCGTGGAGCAGGCCCCGCGGAGCATGGCCCTGGCCCCGCGCATCAGCGACGAGATTCAGGAGCGCTTCTTCGACTACCTGGATTGCCCCGTGGGCAAGGTCGCGGCGCTCGACGTGCCGCTGCCTGTCTCCAGGATGCTGGAGGAGGCCGTGCTGCCTTCCCTGCAACAGATCAGAACTCACGTGGCGCGAGGGGGGAGACATCGCGGATGAGTACATCCGTTGAAGAAACCGGGTTTTTTCGGTAAGCGAAGCGGCAGAACCCGGTTTCTATACAGCCTCATGGATGTACTCATCCACGGTCACTCTTTGAGGGTCCCGGCGAGGATGCCGGTGACGAGGAAGCGCTGGGCGAAGATGAAAACCAGCATGACCGGCAAGACCATAGCGACCCCTGCCGTCGCGACCTCCGCCCGGTGGATGGGAATGTCGGTGGCGCTGAGGGTGGGGCGCAGCGCATTTGTACCCGACATGAGAACCTGTATACCCACCGGCAAATTGTAAAACTTGCCCGTATTGAGCATCACGAAGGGCAAGAAGAAGTTGTTCCAGTTGCCGGTGAAACTGAGGAACGTCAACAGTCCCAGCAGCGAGCGTGCCAGGGGCAGGCCGATGTACCAGAAGAGTTGCAGTTCTGAACAGCCATCCACCCGGGCTGCCGCCATCAGGTCCTTGGGCAGGC
>DATKWP010000262.1:0-2468 GCA_035529535.1 Anaerolineae bacterium
CGGCCTGGCTGCCTACGGCAAGAATAACATCTGCTACGTGCCTGGGATGGGCAGTTTCCTCGGCCTGACCGTGTACTTCTCCGACCTGCCCTGCCCGGATGATCCCTGGCGGGAGCCGCACATGATGGAGGCCTGCCAGAACTGCTCTGCCTGCCTGCGGAATTGCCCGGTCGGCGCGATCACGGCGGAACGCTTCCTGCTCCACGCCGAGCGCTGCATTACTTTCCACAGCGAGCGGGCGAACGAGATACCGTACCCGTCGTGGATTGATCCCTCCTGGCTCGATTGCCTGGTGGGGTGCATGCGTTGCCAGCGGGTTTGCCCTCAGAACAAGGACGTCCGGGAGTGGGTCGAGGATGGGGTGGCGTTCACCCAGGAGGAGGCCGCCCTTCTCTTGCAGGGGGTTCCACTGGCCCAACTGCCCGCTGCGACAGTGGAGAAGTTGGAGCAGGGCGACCTGGTGGGCTTGCTCGACGTGATGCCACGGAATCTGGGAGTTTTCCTGAGGTGAGGGGGGAGGGGAACACGGATCGGCAGGATTGACGGATCGGGAGGAACACGGATCGGCAGGATTAGCGGATGGAGGAACACGAGTGTCTCCACAAACTCAGCACGTGAGCACCGCGGCTACGTTGCGCCCGCACCTGTTTCACCGCCTCAGGCAGGCCACGGCGGGCTATCCACGCTCCTTCTGGATCCTTTTCTGGGGCATGCTGATCCAAAACGTTGGCATCAGCATGGTCTGGCCGTTTTTGACCATCTACATACGCCAGCGGCTGGCTATCCCGTTGACGACCGTCACGCTGCTGTTCACGCTGAACTCCCTGGCCGGGCTGGCCTCGACCTCCCTCGCGGGCCCCATTGTGGACCGCTTTGGCCGCAAGGGAGTGATGGTGGTGGGCCTGGCGGTCAGCAGTGTGGTTCAGGTGATGATGAGTATCGCCGGAACGATGCCCCTGTGGGGCATCGTGATGGCGGCCAGCGGGGCCGTTGGCCTGCTATATCGCGTCGGGGCTGACGCGATGGTGGCCGATATGATCGAGCCTGATCGGCGGGCAGGGGCGTATGCCTTGCTGCGCATGGGCGCCAACCTCGGCGTGGCGATTGGCCCCTCGGTCGGAGGGTTTGTCACTGCCCGGTCCTATGCCCTGGCGTTCTACATCGCAGCCGGGGCGCAAGCCATCTTCGCCATGCTGGTCTTGTCCTGCGTGGGGGAGACCTTGCCCCAGCGGCGGAATACCCTCGACCAACCCCAGGGCGATGGCGGCTACGGCCGGGTCTTGCGCAATCGGCCATTCCTGGCCTTCTGCGGGATCTACACGCTGACGGTGATGGCCTACGTGCAGTTGATGGTGCTCCTGCCCGTATATGGTAAGGAGAACTTTCACGTGCCAGAGAATCAGTTTGGCTTCATTATGGCCACCAACGCCGCCCTGGTGGTCCTGTTTCAGTATGCGATCACCCATGTCACCCGGCGTTATCGCCATGCGCCGGTGTTGGCGGCCGGGGCGCTGTTCTACGCGCTGGGGGTGGGCAGCGTGGCGTGGGGATGGAATTTTCCGACGTTTCTGGTGAGCATGGTCGTGCTCACGGTCGGGGAGATGATCATGATCCCGACCTCCACGGCCCTGACTGCCAATCTGGCTCCGCCGGACATGCGTGGCCGGTACATGGGCGTCTACAGCCTGACGTGGAGCGTCGGGTTCGGGCTCGGGCCGGTGGTCGGGGGCTTGTTGAACGATCACGTGGCGCCGGTGGCCATGTGGTACGGTGGAATGGCCCTGGGGCTGGCGGCGGCGGTGGGGTTCGTGGCGCTGGGGCGGTGGCTGAAGGTGCGGGGAGATTCCTCGCTGCGCTCGGAATGACAGGCTGGGCTGCGCTCGGAATGACAGGCCGGTGTAGCGTGGCTTGACTGGATTGGGTATTGGCAATATGATTCTTCGGGACGTGCGTGGAGGCAATGGAATGAGATGAAGAGCGCGGTGTTGTTTGACCTGGGCGGAACGCTGGTCCACTACTTTGGGCGGAGCGAGATCCGCGAGGTGCTTGGGGAAGCGGTTGGTGAGGTGCAGGAGTGCCTGCGCCAGGAGGGCCTGTTGCACGTTCCGACGGAGGAAGTGTGGGAGCGGGCGCTCGAAGAAGGCCGCGAGGCCGGTGACCACCGCGTGCGCCCGCTGGAGCAGCGCCTGACGCACATCTTCCGGCTCGACGAGCGCGCGTGTTACGACGCGCTCCTCGATGAGCTGTGCCGGTGTTTCGTAAGGCCGATCTTCAGAAGGGCGCGCCGGTACGACGATACACTGCCTGTCTTGCAGCAGTTGCGTTCGGATGGGCGCAAGGTGGCGATCGTCTCCAACACGGCCTGGGGCAGCCCTGCCGACCTGTGGCGGGAGGAAGTCGTGCGGCATGGGCTGGACGGGCTGGTGGACGTGACGGTGTTCTGCAGCGACGTGGGCTGGCGCAAGCCG
>DATKWP010000263.1:0-5294 GCA_035529535.1 Anaerolineae bacterium
GGTGCGATGGTCGAGCACGTTGGGGCAATCGGAGCCGGGGCCGAAAAAGACGTTGTGGCGCTCCAGGGGCATGACGCGCCGGCCGTGGCGGTCGCACAGCACCACGCGCCGGGGGGCGATGGAGAGGGCCCACTCGACCAGGCCGGGCGGGATGCGCACCCGGTTGCCCTCGGTCACGCTGAGGCCCGCCTTGCGGAGCAGGTCCAGGCACTCTTCTTCGTACAAACACACCCCGGTGCGATCCAGGATCTCCAGGCTGGCGCAGTGCAGCCGTTCGACCTGGTCGTGGGACAGTTTCCTGAACTGGGGGGTGTGGAACTCGACGTAGTTGCTTTGCAGGACCATTGTGGCCTCCTGATCTCCAATCTCTAATCTCTAGTCTCTCATCTCCATTTGGGCGCGGGCGGCGGCTGTGGTTAGGGCAGCTTGTACTACGGCTGGGATGATGGCCAGGCGGTAGGCGCGGGAGGCGCGGGTGGGGCTGTCGCGGGGGCCGGCCTCTTGCTGGACCAGGCGCGCGGCCTGGGTGAACGTGCCGGCCTCGGGCGGCTGGCCTTGCAGGAAGGCTTCGGCCTGGCGCGCGCGGTGGGGGTGCGGGGCGACCGGCCCCAGGGCTACCGTGGCGTGCGCAATGTGCGAGCCGTCCGGCGAGAGGCACAACCTGACGGCGCAGTTCAGGATGGGGAGGACCAGTGACTCGCGGCGGCCGAGGCGCTGCCAGGCGGTACCCCAGGGACGTGGCGGCAGGCGAAAGCGGACGTGGGTCACGATTTGGCGTGACGGGTCTACGGCGGAGATGCCCGGCCCGGCAAACAGGGTTTCGACGGGCCGCCACTCCGCAGCGTGGCAATCCGCGACGCGCGCCTCGGCCTCCAGGGCCAGCGCGACGATGGCGCCGTCGGCGGCGGGCATAGCCTGCACGAGGTTGCCCACCCAGGTGGCGACGGTCTGAATCGGAAAAGCGCCTATGGAGCGGGCGGCCTCGGCCAGGGCGTGCACGTGTTGGCGGATGAAGGGGGAATCGCCGAGGGCGGCAAAGGTCACGGCCGCTCCGACTTCTACCATCCCCTGGCCGACCTCGATCCGCTCCAGGCCGGGGATGCGCGTGATATCCACCAGGCAGCGCGGGGCAACCTTGCCCTGGTGGAGGTCGAGCATCAGGTCCGTGCCCCCCGCAATAACCCGAGCCGCCCCCTCGTACCGGTTCAGCGCCCGCAGCGCTTCCTCAACCGAGGTAGGGTAAGCATAATCCATTGTCATCCGCCATTTGCAATCTGCAATTTGCGATTTGCAGTCCGCGATCTGCCATGCGTTACTTGTCACCCGCCATGCGCTTCAACACTCGCCCCCCGGTGGCCGCCTTCTTGTCCCCTTGTCTCCTTGTCTCCTTGCCTCCTTGTCACCCGCCATGCGCTTCAACACTCGCTCCCCGGTGGCCGCCTCCTTGTCTCCTTGTCTCCTTGTCTCCTTGTCTCCTTGTCTCCGCCATGCGCTTCAACACCCGCTCCCCGGTGGCCGCCTCCTTGTCTCCTTGTCTCCCTGTCTCCGCCATGCGCTTCAACACCCGCTCCCCGGTGGCCGGTATCTCCCGTATGCGCACGCCAATGGCGCGAGAAATGGCGTTGACGATGGCGGGCGCGGCGGGCAGGACCGGCGCTTCGCCCAGCCCCTTGGCCCCCAGCGGGCCGTAGAAGCTGGGCACCTCGACCAACAGCACCTCGATCTCCGGCATGGATTGGATCGTCGGCAGGTAGTAATTCCGGTAGCCGGTGCTGTAGCCCGGCACGTATTCTTCCATCAGGGCGGCGCCCAGCCCCATCAGGATCGCCCCTTCGATCTGCCCTTCGGCCCCCTGCCGGTTGATGGCCCGGCCGACGTCGTGGGCGGCGACCACGCGCGTGACCTGCACCTGCCCGGTGTGCGTGTTCACGACCACCTCGGCCAGGTGTGCGCCGGTGACAAAGTGGGGCGTGTAGTCGTGGCCGGAGTGGTGGGGGAAGAGGGGGCTGAGGTCGAACGCGCCGGTCACTTTTCTGGACTTGCCCAGGCTATCGAAGGCTTGCGCGACCTCTGCCAACGAGACGGACTTGCCGGGGGCGCTGGGGGAGACGACGCGCTCGCCCACGAGCGCCAGGTCGTTGGGTGGGCAATCCACGATTTCCGCCGCGACCGCCTGGATCTCTGTTCTCAGGTTCTGCACGGCCTGGCAGACGGCCGAGCCCAGCCAGTAGGTCGCCCGCGAAGCGCCTGGGATGGTGCTATCGGGGGTGAGGGCGGTGTCGGCGTTGACCAACTCGATGCTGTCCCTGGGCAGGCCCAACGTTTCGGCGGCCAACTGGCTCATGACGGTGGCGATGCCCTGGCCGTAGTCGGGGGCGGAGCAGTAGACGATCAGGTGGCCATCGCGGGCCAACTCGGCGTGTGCCTCGACGCGCAGCGGGCCGTACTTGCCAAAGCGGTACCACATCCCGGCCAGCCCCAGCCCCTTGCGCAGGGGGTAGACGTCTGGGCGGGCGTTAAAGGCCGCCACCTGCGCCTGGAACTGGCGATAGCGCGGGCGGAGCGTTTCCAGCACCTCCTCATACCCCAAGGATTCGGCGACCGGGTAGCCCAGGAAGGTGAGCGAGGACTGCGCCAGCCTGTTCTGCAGGCGGAACTCGAGGGGGTCGGCGCCGAGTTGCTCGATCAACTCGTCCAGCGTACATTCCAGGGCAAAGATGGATTGCGGTGTGCCGTAGCCGCGCATCTGGCCCGCGCGTGGGCCGTTGGTGTAGACGCTGCGGGCCTGGGCGTCGGCCGCCTGCCAGCGGTAGGGGCCGCCGCCGGCGACGACGGCGTAGTTGGGAATCCAGTAGCCGCCTGAATCGTAGGCCCCGGTGTTGGCCGTGATGCGCAACTGGAAGCCGGTCAATTGCCCGTCGCGCGTGGCACCCACCCGGTAATGGACGCGGTAGGGGTGGCGCTTGGGAGAACAGTCGAAGGACTCACGCCGGGTGTAGGCCAGGCGCACCGGCTGCTGCACCAGGAAGGTCACGAGAGCCGTGGCGACGAGGGGCCAGGGGTCCTGCCGGTTGCCGAAGGAGCCACCGGTGGGCGGCATAATCACCCGCACGCGCGAGCGGTCCAGCCCCAGCACGGGCGCGATGAAGCCCTGCTGCCAGTGCGGCTCGTGGGTGCCGCCGACGACGGTCACCCGCCCTTGGTCGTCCAGGTAGCCCAGGACTGCCTCGCGCTCCAGGGCTGCGTGCTCCAGGTAGGAGGTCCGGTATTCGGTTTCGACGACGACGTCCGAACGGTTGAGCGCGGCTCCTGCGTCCTCCTGGACCACGCTGAAGGTGCTCAAGGTGTTGCCCCCCTCGTGGATGGGAATGGCATCTGGGCGGAGCGCTGCCTCAGGGTCGAGGATGGGGGGCAGGGGTTCATACTGCGCTGTGATCGCCCGTGCACCGGCCTGGGCGCACTCGGGCGAGGTGGCGACCACCAGGGCCACCGGATCGCCCACGGTCTTGACCGTCCCGCCGGCGGGCACCAGGACCGGCTCATCCTGGCTGTAGGCGGGGAAGCCGTTCTGGCCGGGAACGTCGGCGGCGGTGACGACGCGGACCACGCCGGGCACTTGCCGGGCGGCCGCCGTATCGAGCGCCAGGAGGCGGGCGTGGAGGTGAGGGCTGCGCAGGACGTGGGCGTGGAGCAGGCCCGGGACCACCATGTCCTCGACGTAGCGCGCGCGACCGGTGACCTTCTCGACGGCGTCGAGGCGGGTCGCGTCTCCACCGACGGGCGACGGGCCGGCTTGAGAGGCCCCCGGAGACGGCCCGTCCGGTGCACCGCGCAGGCGCGCCGCGGCCAGCTCCACCGCCGCGAGGATCTTGTGATAGCCGGTGCAGCGGCAGAGGTTGCCTGCCAGGGCTTCGACGACGTGGGCGCGGGTGGGGTCCGGTTCGCGGTCGAGGAGGGCCTTGGCCGCCAGCAGCATGCCGGGCATGCAGTAGCCGCACTGCACCGCCCCGCTTTCGATAAAGGCCACCTGGAGCGGGTGCAGGTGGTCGGGGGTGCCCAGGCCCTCGACGGTGAGCACCCGCCGGCCGGCGACCTTGCCGACGGGGGTCAGGCAGGAGCGCACGGGCAGCCCGTCCAACAGGACGGTGCAAGCGCCGCACTCTCCCTCCAGGTCGCAGCCCTGCTTGGTGCCGGTCAGGCCGAGGTCGTGGCGCAGCACCGCCAGGAGGCTCGTGGTGGGGTCCACCCGGAGGGTGATGGGTTGGTCGTTCAGGATGAAGGAAATGGGACGGAGGCCCCGCTGCAGCGGGGGGTTCCCGGCTGAAGCCGGGCGTCCGGGAGTAGGGCGTCGGGAAGATGGGCGTTGGGTGGCGGAGGGGTCCCCGGCTGAAGCCGGGCGTCCGGGAGTAGGGCGTCCGGGAGTAGGGCGTCCGGGAGTAGGGCGTCCGGAAGTAGGGCGTCCGGATGCGTGTGGCACCAGGTTACCTCGTTTCACGGGCCTCGGCTGCTTGCAGGATGGCGGCGATCTTGTCCGCCGCGCCGGCCGGCAAGGGGGGGGGCTGGTGGGTGGCCAGGATCTCCCGCAGCCGCGCTTTGACGTGGTCGTGCATGGTCAGCGCGCCGGCCGCCTCCCAGCTCACCCACGGGGCGCGGTCGAACAGGGTGGGGGTCCAGATTTCGGCGCGGCAACGTTTGGCCGTCTCGATGGCCGACATGAACTCTCCCCCGGGACCGATGCGGTCAATCAGGTCCAGCATCAGCGTGTCGTCGCTGACCTCGACGCCGCGCATGATGCGGCGCGTCATGGCGATGATCTCGTCGGCCATGACCACCATCTCCAGCGAGCCGATGTCGGCGCAGTCCAGGAAGCCCACGTCGTGGACCAGGGTGGCTCCGCTCAGGCCGGAGAGCAGCACCTGGATGGTCGTTTCGATGGCGGCCTGCAGGTCGAGCAGCTTGGCCTCGGAGGCTCCGGCGGTGCCCATGAAGGGCAGGCCGAGGTAACGGGAGACGTCGGACAGGGCGGCGCTATAGAGGCTCATCTCCGGCCCGCCGTAGGCCAGCCGGCCGGTGCGCAGGTCCACCGGCTCCGGCACGCCGCCGATGCACACGGCGGCCCCGCGCTGCTTGAGTTGGATAGCGGCCAGGCCGCTCAAGGCGCCGGCCAGGGAAATGACCAGCAACCCCGCGCCGGTCACGGGGGCGGTGCCCCCGGCGGACCCCCCACCCAGGTAGACGACGGGGATGCCGCGTTCCACGGCCCAGAAGACGTTGGCCAGGTCGTGGTCGGTGTG
>DATKWP010000264.1:0-3329 GCA_035529535.1 Anaerolineae bacterium
CCTCGCCCTCCTCCTCCTCGCCTCCTTCCTCCGCTTCTACCGCCTCGACGCCCAGTCCTTTTGGAACGACGAGGGCAACTCGGCCCGCATCGCCGAGCGTCCCGTAGACCTGATCCTGGAGGGAGCCGAGGGGGACATCCATCCGCCCGGCTACTACCTGTTGCTCCACGCCTGGCGGGCAGCGGTGGGCCAGAGCGAGTTCGCGCTGCGTGCCCTCTCCGTCGTGGCCGGGCTGGCGCTGGTCATCTTTACGTACTTGCTGGGCCGCCACCTCTTCGACAACACCACCGGCCTGATCGCCGCCTCCCTGGCAGCACTCTCCCCCTTCGCCATCTACTACTCCCAGGAAGCCCGCATGTACGCCCTCCTGGCCGCCCTCTCCGCCGCCTCCACCTACCTGCTCGTACTGCAAATCGGCAAATCCGCAAATCCGCAAATCCCAAATCCCAAGCCCGCAATCCGCAATCCGCAATCCGCAATCCGCAATCCGCAATCTCCATTCTCCATTCTCCATGCCCTCCCCTACATCCTCACCGCCGCCGCCGGCCTCTACACCCACTACGCCTTCCCCTTCGTGCTACTGGTGCACAACGTCATCTTCGGCCTGTGGTGGCTGGCCGTGGCGCGCCGGAGCGCGCAGTGCTGGCGCTGGCTGGCATGGTGGGCCGGGGCGCAGGTCGCCGTGGTCGTCCTATATCTGCCGTGGCTGCCGGTTGCGCTCAAGAGTGTCACCGGCTGGTCGCCGGCGGGACGTGTGTACGCACTGGGACTGGCACTCCTGGACGTGTGGCACGTCCTCACCGTGGGCGTCACGCTACCGCTCAAGGAGTCCACGCTGGCGCTCGTTGTGACAGGGGTGCTGCTGCTGGCAGGCCTGTGGCCTCGCCGTTCAGGTTCCCTGAAAGCATCGCATGGGTTCGCCGTCGCCAGCATGGCGCTCTACCTGCTGCTTCCCATCGCCCTCCTGCTTGCCTTCGACCTCTACAAGGAATCCTGGCTCAAGTTTCTCGTCGTCGTCCTCCCACCCCTCCACATCCTCGTGGCCCATGGAGTCGAGAACCTGGCCCACTCCGTGATTGGAGATTGGAGATTGGAGATCAACAGACACCGCATCTCCATTCTCCATCCTCCATTCTCCATCCTCCATTCTGCATTCTCCATTCTCACCACAACCCTCCTCGCCATCACGATCCTTCCCTCCCTCCACAACCTCTACTTCGACCCCACCTACGCCCGCGACGACTACCGCCATATCGCCGCCGACGTCGCGGCCATCGTGCGCCCTGGCGACGCCATCATCCTCAACGCCCCCAACCAGTGGGAAGTGTTCACCTACTACTACCCCGACCAGGACGTCTATCCGGCTCCCTACCGGCCCGAACCGGATGAAGTCGAGGTCTTCCTCGCCCCCCTCCTCGAACGCTACGGGCGGCTGTTCGTGCTCTACTGGGGGGACGCCGAATCCGACCCCCAGCGCCGGGTCGAGACCTGGCTGGCCTCGCACACCTACCAGGCCGCCGACCGCTGGTACGGCCGCGTGCGCCTGGCGACCTACGGCGTAGCCCCGCTGCCCGAGGAGCCTGCGGTCACGCTTGACGCCCGCTTCGGCGAGGGCATCCACCTGCGGGGCTACGCACTGGCGGGAGAACGCTTTGCCCCCGGCGACGTCTTGCCGGTGACGCTGTTCTGGGAAGCCCAGGCCCCCATCGCCGAACCATACAAGGTCACCGTCCAGTTGCTCGACGGCGTGGGGCAACTGGTGGCCCAACGGGACACGCAGCCTGGCGCGGGCCTCAGACCGACCACGACCTGGCAGCAGGGCCAGGTACTGACAGACCGCTACGGCGTTCCCCTCCCCGCAGACCTCGCGCCCGGTCGCTACACGCTCATCGTGGGAGTGTACCACGTCGCCACCGGCGAGCGCCTCCCCGTGACGCTCGACAGCGCAGCAGCAGGAGACCATCTCAGCCTGACCAGTGTAGGTGTCACGTGGTAGGACAAGAGACCATACTGGTCAAGGTACAAATCCAGATTATAATAATCATGATTTGTACCCGATGAGGGTTATCGGAAGGAGAACAATGGAACCCACGTACGACGTCACCATCATCGGCGCCGGCCCGGGCGGCTACGTCGCCGCCATCCGCGCCGCTCAACTGGGGCTCAAAGTCGCCCTGGTCGAGAAGGAACACCTGGGGGGCGTGTGCCTCAACTGGGGCTGTATCCCCACCAAGGCGCTCCTGCGCAACGCCGAGGTTGTCTCTCTGCTGGGTCGAGGCAAGGATTTCGGCTTCACCGTCACCGGGCTGGACGTGGACTTTGGCGCGGCGGTAGACCGCAGCCGCAAAGTATCCGAACGGCTGGTCAAGGGCATCGCCGCCCTCATGCGCAAGAACAGCGTGGAAGTTGTCGAAGGGAGCGGGGTGCTGCAATCACCCCACACGGTCGAGGTGACCTTGAACGGGGGGGGCGCGCGCACGTTGGAGACGCGCAACGTCATCATCGCCACCGGCGGGCAGGCGCGCTCCATCCCCAGCATTACGCCCGACGGCGAGCGCGTGCTGACCTACCGGGAGGCCATCGTGCTGCGCGACCTGCCCAGGTCGGCCGTCGTCATCGGAGCCGGCCCGATTGGGCTAGAGTTCGCCCACGTCTGGAGCACCTACGGCGCTGCAATCACCGTCGTCGAGATGCTCCCGCACGCGCTGCCGCTGGAGGACGCGGAGATCAGTGCGGAAATTGAGCGCGCCTTCAAGCGGCGCAAAGTGCGGCTCTTCACCTCCACGCGCGTGCAGAAGGTGGAGACGACCGCCGACGGCGTGCGAGTACACGTGGCGGGCGAGAAGGGCGAGCAGGTGCTCGAGGCCGAACGGGCGCTCGTCGCCATCGGCGTGCGGCCCAACAGCGAGAACCTGGGCCTGGAAGCCATCGGCGTGCAAACGGAGCGGGGGAACGTCATCGTGGACGCGGCGATGCGCACCAACGTGCCCGGCGTCTACGCCATCGGCGACGTGACCGGCAAGTTGGCGCTGGCCCACGTGGCCTCGGCCCAGGGCCTCGTCGCGGCGGAGACCATCGCCGGCGTGGAGACGGTAACCCTGGACTATGAGATGTTGCCGCGCTGCACCTACTGCCAGCCGCAGGTGGCCAGCTTCGGCCTCACCGAAGCACAGGCAGCCGAACGTGGGCACCAGGTCAAGGTGGGCCGCTTCCCCTTCCAGGCCAACGGCAAGGCGCTGGGCCTGGGTGATTACGAGGGCTTCGTCAAGATCATAGCCGATGCGGCCAGCGGCGAGATCCTGGGCGCCCACCTCGTCGGCCCCGAGGTG
>DATKWP010000265.1:0-2853 GCA_035529535.1 Anaerolineae bacterium
GGCTGGCGGTGGCCTTCGGCGGGCTGTTCGTGATCATCCGCTGGGGTAGCGGGCGACCGGTCACGCTGGACGATGCCCGGTACGCGCTGATCACGCTGTTCGCGCCCGTTTGCTGGGCTACGTACACGGTAACGAGCAAGCCGCTCGTGGAGCGCTATCCTCCGCTGCTGGTGACGGGCGTCGCCATGATGTTCGCCGGGCTGTTCTCGCTCGCGTTCATCCGCCCGGCGCTCCTGGCCCAACTGCCGGCCTTGCCCCTCTCGTTCTGGGGGGCGATCCTGTTCCTGGCCTGGCCGTGTACGGTGTTTGCTTTCAGTGTGTGGTCGGGCGCGTTGGAGCGCATGCCGGCCGGGCGGGTGGCCAGTTTCGTGTATCTCGTGCCCATGTTCGCGGTGACCTTCAGCCACTGGCTGCTGGGTGACCCCATCACGCTGGCGCTCGTCGCTGGCGCGGCCGTCCTCGTCGGCGGTGTCTGGCTAATCAACCGGCCCTGATCACTAATCCCTGATCCCTGGTCAGTGAGCATGGACAAACGACAAGCCGCTCCCACATCGGGAGCGGCTTTTGTCTGACGAGTGGGTTCGCGTTATGAGAGGATGCTCTGCAGCCGCATGGCGAGCGACATGTCGCCGCTGATCTTGATCTTGCCCTGCATGAAGGCGGCCATGGCGTTGAGTTCGCCGTTGGACATGGCGATGAAATCCTTGCCGACCATCGAGAGTGTCATGTTGGGCGAGGCCTTTTTCCCCTCCTCCACGTTGGCCTTGCCGTCCGCCAGCGTCACCGTCCACTGGCCGCCCCCCTCACCCGTCAGATCGAAGAGGATGACGGCGTTGATGCCCTTGATCTTCGCCGGGTCTATGTTTTTGATGTTGTCGAGAACCCCGAGCACGTTTGTGATAGCCATTGTCCTGTCCTCCTTGGGATGATTTGGGTCCATTATAGCCATGAAACGTGAAACGTCAAACGTGAAACGTGAAACGTGGTGCGTGGTGCGTGTTCCGTGTTTCGTCGTTTTTCGTTCGATGGGGTTGGCTGTTGGCGCAACGTGGTGTATAATATTGGGGAGCAGGTTGATATCTGGAGGTGATGCGATGCGCAAGTTCGTCAGTTTCCTGGCTGGACTGTTGGCGGGGGCCGTGGTGGGCGTCGCGGCTGCGCTGCTGTTGGCTCCCCTTTCGGGCTCGCAACTGCAAGAGAAGATGCGGTCCCGCGTGCAGGACTTGGTGAAAGAGGGCAAACGAGCGGCCGGTGCTCGCCGGGCTCAACTGGAGGCACAACTCGAGGTCTTCAAGCGCGGCACGCCGGTCACCATCGAGACGACACCCGAACAACCCCAGTAGTACCTCGCGAGTAAAGTTCTTGCACGATGGGCAAGGAACTTGATGCAGGGGCGCAGAGATCGCAGAGAGATGGAAGAAGCCTCGAATCTCTGAGTTTCTCTCTGCGTCTCCGCGTCTCTGGTCTGAAAATACCCCGAACAAGTTCGGGACTCCGGAGTCCTCAACTTGTTGAGGTGTTTTCGTACTTCATGGTGCGCCGAAGGGGGCATGATGACTGCGTTGAGTTATCCTCGTTTGGTGCAGGTGCGCATCGCTCTAGTGAGCCTGCGCCGCCTCGGCCAGCCCTTCGAAGAGGCGGCGCATCACGAGGCGGCTTGCGACCATCGCCTCAGGGTGCCACTGCACGCCCACGCAGAAGGGATGGTCGGGCGCTTCCAACCCCTCGACGATGCCGTCGGGGGCACGCGCGGTGATGGCCAGCCGTGCGCCCACCGCTTTGGCGGCCTGGTGGTGGGCACTGTTGACCCCCAACTCGCCTGTCCCGACCAGTGCAGCCAGCCGGCTGCCGGCGGCAACCTGGACCGTGTGGGTGACCACGTCCATGGGCCGGCCGGCCACGGTGCTGTGCGAGAGCGCGCCGCGCACCTGGGTAGGAATATCCTGGATGAGCGTACCCCCGGCCGCGACGTTGAGCACCTGGATGCCCCGGCAGATCGCCAACAAGGGCAGCCCCTCCGCCAGCGCCCAGCGGGCCAGGGCGAGTTCCGTGCGATCGCGCCGCTCGTCTAAGGCCCACAACAGCCCACCGTCTTCTTCGCCGTACAGGGCGGGCGAAATATCCCCGCCACCGGAGAGGAGCAGGCCATCCACGTGCTCGAAGATGGCGCGCAATTCCGCTTCTTCCAGGTGCGGCAGGACGACCAGCGGAGCGCCGCCACCCAATTCTACGGCCCGCACGTAGGTCGGGCTGATCGCAAAGAGGGGCAGGCTGGGCGGGCGGTCCGATTGATCGGTGCGACCGGTGATACCGATCACCGGACAGGCGCAAAAAGGGGCGTAGGGTTGTCCTACGCCCATCCCAGGAGGCTCGCCGGA
Source organism: Anaerolineae bacterium (assembly GCA_035529535.1). Lineage (GTDB taxonomy): Bacteria > Chloroflexota > Anaerolineae > B4-G1 > B4-G1 > DATKWP01. The sequence goes on from DATKWP010000265.1 coordinate 2,379, forward strand.
CGGCCCTGGGCTATCGGCGGATTTTTTCCCGCAGGCGGGCCGTCTTGCCTCGTCGTTGTCGCAGGAAGTAGAGTTTGGCATGCCGGATGTGTGCCTGTTTCAGTACTTCGACTTTCTCGACACGTGGTGAGCGCAGCGGAAAGGTACGCTCTACGCCGATGCCGTGGGAAGCGACGCGCCGCACCGTGAAATTGGCGTTGCTCCCGCGTCCGTGCAGGCGGATGACGGTGCCCTGAAACACCTGCACCCGCTCGCGCTCCCCCTCGACGATGCGCGCGTGCACCTTGACCGTGTCGCCCGGGCGCAACTCAGGAATGTTCGGATTCGATTCAATCTGGCGTTCTATGGATTCGATCAGGTTCATTGTACAATCCCCCACAGACTGGTTGTCCCTCGCTTGCGTTCTTTCGTTTGAGGGGCCATGCGGGCAGATTATACTACGTTTTGCAGTCTAAGGCAACTCCTGGTACCCTCC
>DATKWP010000266.1:0-2076 GCA_035529535.1 Anaerolineae bacterium
GCCGCCAGCAGAAGAAACGGAACCGCAAGGCTGAATAAAGATTAGTCACAGTCGCAGTGGCCCGCTTACCTGCCCAGTGGATTTGATTGCGGCGGGAGGCCACAGCGTGCTTAAGGAGACGTGCCGATGACGACGGATGGCAGCCCACTGGAGGGTGTGCGTGTGTTGGACCTCTCCCGGCTTCTCCCCGGCCCCTACTGCTCCCGCATCCTGGCGGATTACGGCGCTGAGGTTATCAAGTTGGAACGTCCCGGCGGAGGGGATTGGCTGCGCTACGTGCCGCCGCTGGTGGACGGAGAGAGCGTATTCTTCCGGGCCATCAACCGGGGTCACAAAAGTCTCACCCTGAACCTCAAGTCTGACGAGGGGCGGGTCATCTTCTTGAGACTCGTCGAGCGCGCCGACGTGCTCCTGGAAGGTTTCCGTCCCGGCGTGATGGAGCGACTGGGGTTGGGGTACCGGAGCCTATCCCAGGCCAATCCTCGCCTGGTCTATTGCACACTGACCGGCTATGGGCCGGATGGTCCCTATCAGGAGCGGGCGGGCCACGACCTGAACTACGTTGGTCTGGCGGGCCTGCTGGACCTGGCGGGGCCACAGGAGGGTCCGCCCGCGATTCCCGGCATTCAGGTGGCCGACCTGGCGGGTGGGCTGTGGGCGGCGCTCGGCATCCTGCTGGCGCTGTTGGCCCGGGAGCGGACGGGGCGGGGGCAACGGGTGGACGGGTCACTCCTGGGGGCGGCGTTGGCCTGTATGCCGGTAGCGGTGGCCCGGCACGTGGGAGGCGCGCCGATGGCGCGGGGCGGCAGCGACCTGACCGGTGGCCTGGTCTGTTACCAGGTCTACCAGGCCCAAGACGGCGGGTACGTGACGCTGGCGGCCTTGGAGCCCGAGTTCTGGGCCGCCTTCTGCCGCGCAGTGGGACGCCAGGACCTGCTCGACCAGCAACTGGCGCCCGCTACCCCGGGGGAACCGGTCTACGAGGAACTGCGCACGCTCTTTCGCACCCGCACACGGGAGGAGTGGGCAGAGGTGGCCGGGGCAGACAGTTGTTGCGAACCGGTGTACGACGTGGGGGAGGCGCTGGCCTCCCCGCCGGTGCAGGCGCTGGCGATGCTGGCGGGCGCGGGGCTACTCCCGCCGGTGCGCCTGTCGGCCTCGGTGGCCCGCCCAGCGGCTCCTGCTCCTACGTTGGGACAACACACGGCCGGGTTGCTGGGCGAGTTGGGATACGACCAGGCAGCGGTGGCGGCCCTGCGCGAGCGAGGGGTCGTATAGAACGTCGCCAACGGGACTCGTTATGTGAGGGGAATACCCTCGGCGGCGATGTTCTGGTAGAGGCTGAAGCGGCGCTCTTTCATGCGCTCCCACCGCTCCTGCCCAATCACTCGGGGGCCGATGAGCACATCGTATTCGAGAGAGACGTCGGCGGCGAGAATGCTGATTGCATGGCTGAGGCGCCAGTCGTCTCGGTCCACAACAGTCAGGATGTCTACATCGGACCAGGAGCGACTGTCCCCCCGGGCCTTGGAGCCAAAGAGGATCGTTTGTAGCACCCGCTCCGGGTAATGCTGCTGCAGAAGCGCGAGGAAACTGGCTACTGCCTGACGTTCGTTGGGAGATAAGAGTGAGGAGATCTGGCGGGCATTCTCCAGGTATAGGATGACCTCGTGCCTTGAGTCAGGCTCTGAGATGGACATACGCACCTCTCGCCAAAAGTATAGCGGGAAACACGGGGAAGGCAAATCTCAGCGCCCGTACAGATAGACGGCTACAACCGTCGCCAGTGCCAGCCCGGCCACGATCGCCAGCCCGTAGCGCATCGCCGCCCGCAGGACCGGGCCTTCCTGTCCTCCTAACCCCACGGTGCTGCACCCTACGATGATCTTGGCCGGAGCGAACAGCGAGCCAATGGCTCCCCCTGCCGTCTGAGCCGCCAGGATGATGATCGGACTCACGCCGACCAGCGTCGCCACGCGCTGTTGCAGGCCACCGAAGATGACGTTGGAATTGGTGTTCGAGCCGGTCATGAACGCTCCCAGCGCGCCGATGAACGGGGAGACCAGCGGGAAGGCC
>DATKWP010000267.1:0-2477 GCA_035529535.1 Anaerolineae bacterium
CGAGCGCATCGGCACCGACGGTGACGTGCAAAAAGCCCGCCGGCTGTATGCGGAACTGGACGGTAAGGTGGATGCGCTGGGCGTGGGCGGCGTTGACCTGTACCTGCGCCTGGGCGAGCGCGAGTACCCGCTGCGCGCCGCATTGAAACTGGTCCAGGACGTCCGCCAGACGCCCGTGGTGGATGGCCGCGGGCTGAAACATACGCTGGAGCGGCGCGTGTTCGAGTTGGCAGCGCCCGCGCTGGGTGGCATTCCTCACTTCCATCACGCCTTCGTCCCGGTAGCCGTGGACCGACCGGGCCTGGCCCAGGCGGTGTCGGACGTGGCCGACGAGGTGATCTTTGGCGACCTGATGGTAGCGCTCGGCGTCCCGATAGACATCCGGGGCATGCGCAATTACCGGAGGGTGGCGCGCATGATGCTGCCCATCGTCAGTTACTTTCCCATGAGCATGATCTTTTATGGAAGTGGTGGAGCAGAATCCAAACCCAAGTACCAGCGTTACTGGCGCTGGGCCGATCTGCTTGCCGGTGACTTTCTGTTCATGCGCAAATATCTGATCGAGGACCTCGCCGGCAAGACGGTCGTCACGAACACGACCACCGCCGAGAACGTCGAGTTCTTGCGGACGCGGGGCGTGCGCACGGTGATCACGACCACGCCCCGCTACGAAGGCCGCTCCTTCGGCACCAACATGATGGAAGCCGCATTGACCGCCTACGCCGGCCTGGGCCGCCCCCTCACCGATGCCGAACTGAACGCGCTGATTGACGAACTCGACCTCCGGCCCAGCGTGCAGCGACTGAACGAGTAGAACCAGCCTTGGCCCACCTGGACGCCTACAATCGCCCCATCAGCTACCTGCGCATCTCCGTCACCGACCGGTGCAACCTGCGCTGCGTTTATTGCATGCCACCGGAAGGAGTCCCCTGGCGCCCACACGGCGAGATATTGCGCTACGAGGAGATCGAGATCATCGCGCGGGCGGCAGCCGAACTGGGCATCAGCAAGGTGCGCTTGACCGGCGGGGAGCCGCTGGTCCGGCCAGGCATCGTGGACCTGGTACGGCTGCTCGCCCGGATTCCCGGCATTGACGACCTGGCCATGACCACCAACGGCCTCCTCCTGGCCCGTGACGCCGCCACGCTGGCCGAGGCGGGCCTGCGACGGGTCAACGTCAGCCTGGACACCCTGCGCCCGGAGCGCTTTGCACGCATCACGCGCGGGGGCCGGCTGGAGGACGTCCTGGCCGGGATCGAAGCGGCCCGGCAGGCGGGGCTGGAGCCGATCAAGGTCAACACCGTCGTGATCCGGGGCATGAACGACGACGAGGTGGTAGACCTGGCCCGCAAGACGATGGAGGCGGGCTGGAACGTCCGCTTCATCGAACTGATGCCGGTGGGGAACGGAGTGCTGGCCGACGGCGGGTGGCAGGAGCGAGTCGTGACGGCGCAGCAGGTTTACCAGAAGATCGAAGCCGCACTGGGAACGCTGGAGCCGGCGAAGGTGAGCGCGGGCGGCGGGCCAGCCCGTTATTACCGGTTGCCGGGCGCGCGGGGCACGCTCGGCTTCATTACCCCCATCAGCGAGCACTTTTGCTATCGCTGCAACCGGCTGCGCCTGACGGCCGATGGCCATCTGCGCCCCTGCCTCCTCTCTGACCAGGAGCTCGACTTGCGCACCCCCTTGCGCCAGGGGGCAGAGGTGGAACAGGTCAAGGCGTTGCTCCTGAAGGGCATTGAAAGCAAGCCACGGCAACATCACCTGGGTGAATGTCGGAGTGCGGAAAATCGCGCTATGTCGGAGATTGGGGGTTAGAATGGGACTGACCCACATAGATGAAGAGGGGCACGTCCGCATGGTGGACGTTGGAGAGAAGGCGGACACGGAGCGGATGGCGGTGGCCAAGGGAGAGGTATCTATGCGCCCGGAGACGCTGCGCCTGATCGCCGAGAGGGGCATACCCAAGGGGGACGTGCTGGCGGCGGCGCAGGTGGCGGGCATCATGGCGGCCAAGCGCACGCCCGACCTCATCCCGCTGTGTCACCCCATCCTCCTGACCAAAGTAGACGTGGAATTTCACATTGACGAGGAGACGTCACGCATCGAGATCACCGTGACGGTGCACAGCCGGGGGAAAACCGGCGTGGAGATGGAGGCGCTCACCGCCGTCAGCGTGGCGGCGCTGACGATCTACGACATGGCCAAAGCGGTGGAGAAGACGATGCGGATTGGGAACATCCGGCTGGTGTACAAGAGTGGGGGGAAGAGTGGGGAATGGAGAATGGAGAATGGAGAATGAGCGAGTGACGAGTGGGAAAATCAGGGTTCGGGTAAAGTTTTTTGCGGCGCCGCGGGAGGCGCTGGGCGTGGGGGAGATCGAGCGGGAGATCCCGGCGGGCTCGACCGTGGGGGAGTTGATTGACCTGCTGACGCAGGAATATCCGACCCTGCGCGCCTACACCCGTTTCGTCAGC
>DATKWP010000268.1:0-19002 GCA_035529535.1 Anaerolineae bacterium
GGGATGATGTCGGGGCCGCAGGGCTCGAACCATTCCAGGAAGGCCAGCAGCCGTTTGGCCTCCACGCGCCGGGGGCTGGCATGTTCGACCTGCAACAGCAGCGGCTCAACCAGCGGTTTGAGTACGGCCAGTTCGTACACCAGCGCCGAGTTGAACATCACGTCCGCGTGCTCCTGGTAAGGGAAGATGTGACGTTTCTCCCCTCGCCGCACACTCTCCCAGCGGTTGAGCGTATCCTCGGCCGTGTAACCCCGGGAGGTGGCATCGCGCACGATGCGACGGATGATGCGGGTGTCCGTCGTCGGCACCCGGTTGTGCCGGTCGAGGTTGAGTTGCGTCAGCGCTGAGACGAAGATGCGGAAGGTGCGTTCGCGCGGTACCGCAGATACCAATCGAGGGTTCAGCCCATGGATGCCCTCGACGATGATGACGTGGTCAGGGCTGAGCTGGACGATCCCACCTTCCTCCCGCTGGCCGGTCTTGAAGTTAAAGTGGGGGAGTTGGACGGTTTCTCCTGCCATCAGCGCCAGGAGGTGCTGGTTAAACAGCGCCAGGTCGAGTGCCTCCAGTACCTCAAAGTTATACTTGCCCAGTTCGTCCCGCGGGGTCATCTCCCGGTTCACGAAATAGTTGTCCAGCTCGAAGGGGAAGGGACGGATGCCATGAGCCAGCAGTTGGATGGAGAGGCGCTTAGAGAACGTAGTCTTGCCGGAAGCGGAGGGACCGGCGATGAGTACCAGGCGCACCTTGTCCTTGCGCCGGACGACCTGCTCTGCGATCTCGGCAATGCGGTCTTCGTGGAGCGCTTCCGAAACGAGGATGATCTCGCGGATGCGGCTGCTGGCGATGGCGTCGTTCAGATCGCTCACCGACTCTACGCCGAGCAGCCGCAGCCATTCGCCGTACTCCTGGAACACCGCTGTCAGTTGGGGATAGTCCTGCACCGGGAGCAGTTTCGCCGGGCGGTGGCGGCGCGGATACTGGAGCACGAACCCTGGGGGCCAGGGGAGGAGGGCGAAATGGCGCAGATACCCGGTCGAGGGCACCATGTAGCCGTGGAAGTAATCGCGGGTGCCCTGCAGGCTGTAAAGCGAAAGAAAATCCTTGTGGCGATGTGTCAGCAGTTGGACCTTCTCCATCTCGCCGCGCGTGCGGAATATCTCAATGACCTCGCTGATCGGCACAGGCTCGCGCGTGATCGGGATGTCTTCGTCCACGAGTTGGCGCATGCGGGCTTCGATCTGGGCCAGTTCCTCGGTGCTGAACGAATCCCGTCCCCGGACCCGGCAGAAAAAGCCGCCGAATGGAAGCGTATAGTCCACGCAAATCTCGGCCTGAGGGAATAGTTCCCGTGCGACGGCTACCAACAGGAAGGAGAGAGAGCGCCGATAGATGCGCACCCCGTCGGAGTCAGACAGAAACACGGGGTCCACGCGGGCGTCGGACCGCAATGGGTACGTCAGTTCGCGCAGTTCACCGTTGACCAGGGCCGCAATGACGGGCACTGGACTTTCGCCCAGCGCTGCCTCGACGTACTGCTCCACCGGTGTTCCCACAGGGGCTTCGAGAGTTTGTCCATCGGGGAAACGCGCCTGGGCCGTCTGGCGAGGCTTGGCACTCCACACGGATAAAACTCGTCCGTCTTCCATGCCCACTAGAATGGCAGCATCACCCGCCCGGCCATCACCAGCCCCATGCAGCCGCACAACGCCACGTCCAGGAACAATATCACAGCCAGTATCAGCCGCTTCCACGGTGCCAGGGTGCGGAAGAATTGGACGAGCGAAGGCTTCGGCCCGTATTCCAATACTCCCTCCGACTGGATCATCTGTTCCCGCAGGCTTTCCATCATGTCTGCCGGGATCGTTTGCTCCTGCGGCTCTTCTGACTCTGCGGCCTGTGCTTGCTCGCCTGGTTGTGGCTGGAGTGGGCTGGCAAACCACTCCGGTATCTGCTGGTCTTCCGCCTGCGCTGGGCTGGCTTGATCCCACTGGTCTTCGGCCGCACGGGGCTGTTCTTTCGGCGGCGAATCGCGCAGGCTGTCGAGCCAGGATGGCAACTCTTGATCTTCCATATTCGCCTGATCCATCTGGCTCTGCTGGCTGTCTGCTGCCTGCAACTGCTTCAGTTGTTGGTCACGCAGGCTCTTGAGCCACGCCGGCAACTCTTGTTCTTCCATCTGCGCAGTCTCCTTCCTGTCCCTACCTGGCATTAGCATACCGCTAAACGGCCCAAAAGTCAACCTGGGATGGAAGCAAAAAGCCCCGGTGGCTTGCACCACCGGGGCTGGAGAGGCTTTTCGCGAGTGTGCCTTTCGATACTAGGCCTGGCCGGCCTCGTCTCCCGTGTCGAGCCCCATGACGTCCGTGTCGAGCCCCATGACGTCCACGGCCTGAGGCCCCTTGGGGGTGTCCTCCACCGTGAACTCGACCCGCTGGCCCTCGCTCAGGTTGCGGTACCCATCGCCGCGGATAGCGGAGTAATGGACGAAGACGTCTTCCTGCTGATCATCAGGGCGGACGAAGCCAAACCCCTTGACGCGGCTGAACCATTGAACGGTTCCCATCACACGACCACTTTCGACCATACTTTACGTTCCTCCTTCTTACTAGAAACTAGGATACTGCCGGCTCCGGCCCGGTCGCTCCTCTGTCCTCTCCATACACCTGGCGCAACGCTCCCGGACACCAAGCAAAAGGCACGATACCACACTTTTGGTAAGTTGTCAAGGCAACGGAATCACCACTGGAACTGCTGGAACTCTCCATCCACCACCTGGTAAATCCAGATCTGCGGGTCCACCAGATCCCCGTTGGACTGGTAGCGGAGATCGTTCAAGAGGGTCTTGAGCGCGTTCTTGCGCAGTGCGTCGGCGACCCTGGGTGCCTCCAGGGATCCGGCCTGGCGCACGCCCTCGGCCAGCACCTGCATGGCCACGTAGCCGTTGACCGAGTAGGTGTCTGGATTGCGATACTCTACCGCCTGGTAGGCCTCGATCCAGCGCGCATCCGCCACGTTGCGAGGGCTGGGGGCAAAGGCACTGACGTACATCCCTTCGGCGGCCCCGGCCGCCTCGTCTATCGTAGCTCCCAGGAAGGCCCCGTCGCTGGCCAGCATCGGTGCCGTCACGCCTGCTCCCACCAGCGCCGCCCGCAGGTAGGGGGTCTCGATCTCGTAGCCGGCGTAGAACACGGCATCGGGGTTCGTCTCCTGGATCTGGGCCACCTCGCGCTCGTAATGGCTCTGGCCCTCCTCCACCTCCAGTTGGAGCACCGCTTCGCCCCCTCGCTGCGCCAGTTCCCTGGTCAACGAAGCGGCCAACCCGCGCCCGTACTCGGTGTTGTTAAAGACCACCGCCACCCGCCTGGCGCCCAGTTTTTCCACCAGGAAGCGGGCGTCCACCGCCGCCTGCACTGCGTCGTTGGCGTTGACGCGAAAGAAATTGGTATACCCGCGCTCGGTCAGGCTCTGTTCCGACGAGGTGGGGGTGATCACCACCAACGGCATGTCCTTGTACAGTTCCATGGCGGCCAGCGTCTGGCCGCTGTTCAGGTGGCCGATCACGGCGATCACCTTTTCTCCCTGGTTGAGCGCCTGCTGGACCTGGTCCACCTGGGCCACTGCCACTTCGCTATCCGCTTCGTCGTCTAGCGGGCGGACGACGACCCGGTATCCCAGGAAGCCTCCGCTGCGGTTGATCTCCTCCGCCGCCAACCGCACGCCCCCCAGGACCGTCTGACCGCCGTTGGCCATAAAGCCGCTCAGCGGGACGGCTACAAAGACCACCACGTCTCCCTTGGGAGTCTCGCCGCCGCCGCAACCGGTGAAGAATAGGCTAGCGACGAGTGCCAGTGTCAGGCTCACAAGCGTGTATTTCCTCATAGGTCAGAACCTTCCCCCCCCATTACGCCTTACGCATTACGCCTTACGCATTTCTTCCGATATCTCGTTGATGCTGCCGATCAGATCGTTCAGCCGGTCAACCTGTTCGCGGATGTCGGCTTCCAGGCGATCGGACCGGCCGCTGTCCACGTCCCGGGCGTCAATCAACTGCACCTGGCTGTGGACGGTGGCCAGCGCGGCCATACTCTGTTCCAGTTGTAGCGCGGCCTGCTGCATGCGGGTGTCCAGCGCCCGCAACGTCTGCCACTGTCTGCCCTTGCTTTCCAGTACCTCGTCCAACTCTCTCTGGATAGTCGGATCGCTCTCCACCTTGCGGCGGGCTGCCAGTTTCTCGACCTCGCGGGGTACCGTCTCCCGCTCGCGGGCCAGCAGCTCATCCTGGCGGTAACCGTCCAGCCGCGACGCCAACTTGTAGATGTTGCTGATCCAATTGCTGAGTTGGTTGGCGGTGTCCTCCAGCCGATCCCGCAGCGCGCCCGATCTCTGCCCACGCGCCTGCGCTTCGATCCGTCGTTGGTACTCCAGCGCGGTCTCCACGTCCTGCCGCAGCGCCGGGTCCTTGATCTTGCGGGGGGCGAACTGCTCCCGAAACAGCCCCAACAGCACTTTGGCATTGGCCTCGGCGTCGGTCAGGCTGGTGTAGATCAGGATGGCCAGTCCCACCAGTCCCAGGAGCGGCCAGCCCCACACCGGCCACCACGGGAACGGGCGGGGCAGGAACGCCGTCAGCAGAATCGTACCGGCCAACACCACCGCGCTCTCCCAACGCATGAAGGCATGCTGGAAGATGGCGCTTTGGGCCTTTTTCTGGAGTGCAGATCGGGTAGTAGACATAGGAACGTGAAACGTGATGCGTGAAACGTGATGCGTGTTCCGTCCACGGTGATTACGGAACACGGAACACGCATCACGGGATACTGATCAGCAGTTACGCATTGCGTATTACTAAAAGTACGTCGAGATGATCTTGTACAGTTCCTCGATGTTCGTCTCGTCGGCGCGGCGGAACTGGCCGTTGCCGGCGCGGGTGACGTTTTCCAGGAGCATCTCGTCGGCGTCACTGCCGAAGGCGATGGTAAAGACGACCACCGTCACCGCCTGCTCCTGCTTCAGGTGGTCCAACAGTTCTGGAACAGCGTGGGTGCTGTGGTTCTCCTGGCCATCGGTCATGACCACGATAGCGTTGATCGCTTCTATGTCGCCTACCGACTGCAAGTGATCGTAGGCTTCCCAAATCGCATCAATCAGCGCCGTCTGGCCATCGGCCTCCATCCCGTAGACCTGCTCGGCCAACTCCGCACGGCGCTGGTCGTCCAGGGGGCGCAATGGCTCGAACTGCTTGATGGCGCTACTGAACTCGACCAACGCTACCTGGTCACGGTCGCCCCGGATCTGCTCCAGGAACGCCCACAGCGCCTCCTGCGTGCGCTCCAGTTTGGCCCCCTCCATGCTGCCACTGGTGTCCACCACCAGGCAGACGTTGGTGGGCCGCTTGGTGTACCACCAGACGTTCTGCACCACCTCCACCACGGCAGCCGAAGGGACCTGGAGCGTCGTCTGCGGCTGGCGCCAGTCCACGGCGTCGGTGTCCGCAAACGGGCTTCCGGCTTCGTCCAGGGACAACCTCATGTCGGCCGGGCGATACCCGGCGGCCAGCAGTTGGCGCTGCACGTCGGTAGAGGCCAGGAACTGGGCGAACGCCTGGAAGGTGCGGCGCTGGTTGTCGGTGACGGGCGTCTCGCCCGCGCCGCCCAACTCCAGGAGCGCCAGGGGATGGTCGGCCCACAGCGTCCCTTCGGCCGGGTAGATGGCCACGAGTCGTTCCCCCTTGTGCGCCTGGTTCCAGGCCACCACGACTTGCTCCTGGGCCACGAAGGCGTCCAAGAAGTTCCGCCCTTCGGCGGCCAGCCGCTCGACGATCACTTCTTCCCCTTCGCCGTAGAAGCGGACGGTGGCCTCGACGGCCCGCACATATTCCAGCGTCTGCGGAGCGGTGGCTGCTTCGGGCGTCAAGCCCCGGGTCAGCCCGGCCCCGGCGTAGAACTCGGCCAGCGTGGCCAGCAGGCCGCTGGCGTGGCCGGTGCTGGGGTGGTTCCACTTGAAGTCAGGGTTCTCGGTCGCCTGGCGCTGGATCTCCCGCCAGCCCACCGGGCGCTCAGGCCAACCCAACTCGCGGGCCACGCTCTCCCAGGCCGCGATCACGATCGGGCTGGTGGCGTAGCGCACCGGATTGCTGACCCGCCGGTTCCCGATGGGGATCAGCGGCTGTTGGTCGGCCTCGGTATCCTGGAGCGCAGCCCAACGCTGCTCCAACTGGTTCAGCCACAGGCTGCTATCCGGTGCCAGGGCCTGGAAAGAAGGAGCACCCAGGCTCTCTTCTACCATCTTCTCCGGGGCCACGGCCAGCGTCTGCACCTGCATGCCACGGCCATCGGGGGTGCGTTGTGCCTGGCTGTTGAACTGCCCGGCCAATTCCTGGAAGATGGGGGCCATCCCTGGCGATACGGCGACGGTCAACGCGGCGCTGTCGGGGGACCAGGGGGCAGGCGGGGTCGCTCCGGCCGGGCCGGCCTGGCCGGAAATGCTGTTCCATAGGTTCTTCCCCAGGATGGCGACCAGCAACCCACACATGCACACCACGACCAGCAGAATGGCCACGACCACCAGCAAGGTCTGCCGATTGGAGGCGTGCGCTGGTGACGACGGACTTGATGGAGAGGACTTGAACCCTGCCATCTTACTCCACCACGTTCAAATCGAACCAGCGCAGGAGGGCCAGCAGGACGTCCCGGCCCGGGCTGCGCATGGCGTCGGCGCGCGGCACGACGGGCTGGACGCCCTGGTCCTGCCACTTGACGAACAGGCTGTCGGGGCTGGCGTTCACCGCCACGTTGGGGTTGGCCGGGCGCAGCCCGTAGGCCAGCGCGGCCTTTTGCTGCTCCTCGCCCAGCAGGAAGCGCTGGAAGGCCAGGGCGGCGTTCTTTTCCAGCGCGCTGGTCTCCGGCCCCATCCAGACGCTGAAGGGAAACTCGAACCAGGTGACGTAGCGGGGGTAGTAGAGCACCAGCGGATCTTCCCAACGGGTGAGGATGCCCTGCATGTTCTGCAACAGGTCGCTCTCCAGCAGTTGGCCCCCGTCGCCCACGCTGTATCCGAACAGCGCAAAGTCCTCGGCGGTGTAAGCACTGGCGCTGCTGAAATCGGTCACCGAGCCCATCAGTTCACCCAACCAGGCCTGGAACTCCGGGTTGGTCACGTCCTCCGCGCTGATGTCGGTGCGGCTATAGTACTCGCCGGCAACGGCGACCATGGCCGCCAGGCCTCCCACGTTCTTGCGGGGATTGGGCACCACCAACTTAAAGTAGCCCCAGCCGGGCTCGCCGCCCAACTCGGGCCAGCCCCCCCTGGCGATGGCTGCGTCGTGGATCGTGCGCCAGGTGATCTCACCGAAACGCTCCTTCAATACCTGGGCCCGGCTCTCATAGATGCCCCAGGTGAAGAGGCTGATGGCGATGGGGCGGGCCCGGTATTCGCCGTCGGTCAGGAAGACGTCCCGCCCCAGCCGTTCCTTGTAGGAAGCGTTGGCCAGTTCCACCAGGTAGCGGCTGTCGGGAATCCAGGCCGTCGGGAAGTCTTTCAACCCGGCCCGCTCCGCCTCCGTCAGGTCCTCCGGGCGCTTGTCCGTCTCCAGCGCACCGAAGTCGTTGCGATCCCAGCGGCCCAGCGCGGTCAGCCCGTCCATCGCCACGATCTCGACCTGCACCGGCACACCCTCTACGGCCGGGTCGGTGTGGTTGAAGGCCTCGGCGGCGCTGCGCACCCACGGTTCCACCGGCAGGCTGGTGAGCACGCGCACGGTGACGGTAGGGGGGCGTTCCACGGTGAGGCCCTGCCCGGTGCTCCTGGTTCCGCTCACCGCCCGCCAGACCAGCGAGGCGCCCACGATCAGCAGCGCGACGAGGAGAATGGCTACAAAGATCCAACGCGTACGGTTCATGCGTTTCCCCTCTCACAGCGATCAGAAACCCGGTTTTTCCGGAAAAACCGGGTTTCTTGGCTCGTCGGCAGTTATTGGCTCAGTCCCAGTCGCTTCTTACGCTCGGCCAGTTGGCTGTCAATCTTGCCGCGATCCAGCACCTGGTCAATCTGCTCGTCGAGGCTGGCGGCCCGCATCTCGGTGGCCGTGGTGGCCTTGTCCAGCCGGGCGTAGATGCTCTGCGCGATACGGCTGATGTCGGTGTCGCCGGAGCCCATCAGGTCGTCCAGGCCACGCATGGCCCTGACGGCGGTCTCTTTGCTCTTGGCCAGTTCCAGGAGGGCCTGGAGTTCTTCTCGCTGCTGCTTCATCGTCGCCAGGCGGGCCTCCAACTTGACCTTGGCCTCCAGCAACTTTTGGTACTCGGCCTCCAGGCGGACGAGTTGTTCCTGGTAGGTCGCGATCAGTCGCTGGGTGCTGTTCAACTTGCTCTGGGAGGCCGTCGCCGTCGCTTCGTTGCCCTCCGTGAGGAAGGCGTCAATCGCGCGGTCCAGCTCGGTGGATTTCTGCTCCTGGTCCTGCAGTTTGCGCTTGATGGACTTGACCTCTCCGCCGACCGTGGCGGCGGCGTCTTCCAGGTCGGCCAGGTTGTCCTCCACCTGCCGGATATACTGGTCTATCACGGCCATGCTGTTGCTCTTCAGGGCCTGGTCCACCAGGGCGTGCAGGTTCGCGGAGATCAACGTCGAGACTTTTTCTAGCAAGGATGCCATGTCTGATTCCTCCTCAAGGTTTGCTTCGCGCTATATTTAAGCGCAAATCGTGGTTGTTGTCAAGGGAACCAACTTGCGGAGAGGTTGTCCCCGGTCAAGTTGTCCTCCTGCGTATGGAATACGCACAAGCCAGGCGAAAGTTGCGTGCCCACAAACCTGACAGGCCTCCGAGACCTGTCAGGTTTTCCACGTCAGCGCATAAACCACCAGGCGATGGGATACCCCCACAGCAGGGTGACGGCCGCACCGACGATGAGGAATGGCCCGTAGGGGATGGGGTCGCGCAGGCTGCGCACGCGGGTAATCAACAGGATCCCGCTGATGATCGCCCCGGCGAAGATGGTCACGATCAGCGCCTCGATGGCCAGCGGAAAGCCGGTGATCAGGCCGACGAGGAGGGCCAGCGTGATGTCCCCCTGGCCCAGCGCCAGCGGTCCAAAGATGCTGGTGCCGATGATGTAGGCCAGCAGGAAGAAGAAGAAGCCAATCCCGCCCCCGATCAACGTGCTCCACCAGGTCGTGTCCGGCAAGACGAAACTGGCGATCAGCGCGATGGCGATGGCCGGGAACGTGACCGCGTTGGGGATCAGCCGTCGCTCAATGTCCGTGACGAGGATGATGGCGAAGGCGGTGGCGTATAGGAGATAAAAGGCCAATCTGACGGACGGTCCGAGCACGATCCACAGGTAGGCATAGGCCACCGCCAACCCGATCTCGACCAGCGGGTAGCGCAGGCGGATGGCGGCGCCACACTGCGGGCATCTGGCGCGACCGATCACGTAAGCGGGCAGGCTGAGCCACTGCCACCAGGGACGGGTCTGCCCACAGTAGGGACAATGAGGGCGGGTGGCGCCCCGCCGGGCGGGGAGATCGGAGCCAAGTTGGTTGACCAGGCCACCAACGAGGAGGCCCAGGAGAGCGAAGAGCGCGATCATGGAGAGAGATTATAAATGACAAATGAGCAAATGACAAATGACAAATCCCAAATCCGTAATCCGCAATCCGCAATCCCCAATCCGCGATCTACTGGGAGGCGACGGCGGCTGGGGGAGGGGTAAACAGGTTAGCGAGCAGGGTCCGGATTACGCCATTGTCCGGGACCAGGACCTGGGCACCGTCGGGCGTGGTCCAGGGAAGCGTGCAGGCCTGGTCAATCCCCGCCGTGACGATCTGGCCGGCAGGGATGCGGCTGCCGTTGACGGCCAGGTCTACCATCTCTCCCAACGTCAAGTCGGTCTCGAAGGCCTCCCGCAGCGTGGACCAGAGTTTGGGCGAGTCGGCGATGAGGCCCGGGAGCAGGTTGAGCTGCGTGACCCGCTCGCGCATGGCCAGCACGACCTGGCGCTGGCGGGTGCCCCGCTCGAAATCGCCGCCGGGCGTGTAGCGGGTACGGGCATACTTGAGCGCCGTGGCACCATCCAGGTGTTGCGGGCCGGCGGGCAGATAGAAAGGATCGTACCCGTCGCCGCTGTCCGGGTAGGTCGGATCAGAAATCGCGTAGGGCACCTCCACGTCTATGCCCCCGATCGTGTCAACGAGCGTGACGAAGGCCTCAAAGTCGAGCAGGACTGCGTGTTGGACCGGGATGTCGAGCGTGGCTGAGATGGTCTGGCGAGCCAGCGCCAGACCACCCGTCCCATCCTGCTCGCCCCAGGCATAGGCGGTGTTGATGCGCGCTTGCCCGTGGCCGGGGATCTCGACGTAGAGGTCGCGGGGAATGGAGAGGAGCACCGCGCGCCGGGCATTCGGATCGAGGTGAAACAGGAGCAGCGTGTCGGTGTTATCGGTGCTGCCGTCGGAACCGCGCCGGTCGGTGCCGATCAAAAGCATCGTCGTTGCTTCCGGCGGCACGTGAAACTCTGGTAGCGGCGGGGGCGGGTTCGAGATGATGGGGGTCGGGTAGGCGCGGTAGACGGTGGGCGTCGGCAGGGCCGGAGTACCGGCGGCGCCGCTGCAGGCCGTCAAACCGACCAGTACCAGGAACAGGGGAGTCAGGGGCATCATCTTGCGGATCATTGCTCCCGATGTACTCATCGGCCTTCCTCCAGCAGGTTCTCGATCAGTGCCTCGATCTCGTCTGGTTGGGGCAGCAATACGCGCTCTCCCACAGACGTGGTGGATGGAAGGGTGCAACACTCGTCGAGGGTGGCGGTGGCAACGTCGTCAGCCGTAAGGCCGGTCACCATCAGTGCCAGGTCAATCGCGTCGTTCAAGGAAAGGTCCGTCTCGAGCCCGCCCGCCATGGCCGACCAGAGCGCAGGGGCCTGGGCGATGAGGCCAGGCAGCAAATCGAGTCGCGTCACCCGCTCGTGCGCGGCCAGGATGAGTTGCCGCTGGCGAAAGGCACGGTCGAAACCGGGGGCGGGAACGACGCGCGTACGGGCGTAGCGCAGGGCCAGCGTCCCGTCCAGGTGCTGCCGTCCGGCGGGTATGGACAGTGGATCGGTGCCGCCGTGGCCATCGGGGAAGGTCGGGTCTTCGATGGGCTGCGGGACCTCGACGTCCACCCCGCCGATGGCATCCACCAGGGCGACGAAACTGTCCAAGCGCACCAACGCGGCGTGCTGCACGGGGAGACCCAGAGTAGATGAGACCGTCTCCCGGGCCAGCCCCAGCCCGTTGGCGGCCTCGTCCTGCTCGCCCAACCCGTAGACCTGGCCGGCGCGGGCCTGCCCGTGACCGGGCACGTCTACGTACAGATCGCGCGGGATTGAGAGCAGGAACGCCCGTTTGGCTTCGGCATCCATGTATAGGAGCAGCAGGGCGTCGGTCTCATCAGCCGCAGTTCCTCCTGCGACCGACGTACGGGAATCGCCATCGGCGCCCAGGACCAGCAGCGCGACAGGCCCCGCCGGGCGGCCGGGATAGGAGCGTGGCAATGGCCCGGGTGGGGGGGATGGGCTGGCCGGAGGTGTGGGGGTGGGGGTCGGCGTCGCCCTGGTCAACGCGGGGCCGGTGACGGCCAGCGTGTGAATCAGGCCGGCCAAGCCGGCGACGATGAACACCAGGATGGCCAGCGTGGCGACGTGACGCAGGAGTGGACGGAACGGGAGGACGTCCGGTCTCGGGCGTCGCCTTTCCAAACGCCGGGCTACCGCCGCCCACGAACGGGCCGGCGCCAGCGGGACCTGCTCCTCCACGGCGTGCAGGGTGGCGGCCAGGTCTGTGGCCGTCCGGGTCAACCGTTCCAGCCGGGCGCGGCAAGCGGGGCAGACGCACAGGTGGGCCTCTACGCGCTGGCGCAGCCGGGGCGAGAGGTCGGCCACAGGGCTGGCTTCGGCCACAGAGCTGGCTGCTTCCAGGTAAGACAATAACTGATGGTCGTGGATATGTTTGCTCACGGCACATCTCCTATGTGGTAGCCGTGGGTACCCAATTCGACGCGTGCACCGGGGTTCAGCAGGCGAGCCAGCACCTGGTGGCCGTAGACGACGCGTGACTTGGCAGTACTGACCGAGCAACCTAGCGCTTGTGCCAGTTCCGGGTACGAAAGGTCGCCGAAATAGCGCAGGATCAGCGCCTGGCGCGACTTACGCGGCACTTGATTCAGCGCCTCCCATACCATCTGCTGCACTCCGACCCACTCGAGCACGACGTCGGGCTGGTGGCCGGGTGTCTCGTCCTCGGGCTCCAAACCGGCCTCCAACATCTCCTGCAGCGAGAGCCACGGGATACGGCGCCGGCGCTGCAAATCTCGACAGCGACTGGCGACGATGACCCTGAGCCAGGTGGTGAAAGCGGACCTCTGGGGGTCGTAGTGTGCCAGGTGTGCGAAGGCGTAGACGAAGGCATCCTGCGTCGCGTCCTCGGCGTCCTGCAGATTCTGCAGCAGCATGTAGGCCAGCCGCAGGACGGCCGGGTAATGGGTATCGTGCAGTTCCCGGGCAGCAGTTTCATCGCCCGCCGTCGCGCGCTTGATCAGGTCGTGGATGAGTACATCCATTGGATCATCGGGTCGGCCTCGCTTCGCCGCCTCAGCCTGTACCAGAGTTCACAATATCTTATACGTCAGAAGGGCAGCAAAAGTCTGGTTTTCAATACACGGAGATGACGGAGGGCACCGGAACGAGGGAATCGGCGGTGAGTACAACGGGCGGTGAGTACAACGGGGCCAGCGCCGGCTCGCCTGCTCTCAGCCACAGCCCCGTGGAGAAACCTCCGTCCAGGTTGAGCGCCACGTTCAGGTCGAGGTCGGACTCTGCCAGGAAGCGCGCCAGTTCGTGGAGGCTGAGATAGCCGCGGGGGGCGACGATGATCAGAATGCGCCCCTGCAAGTCCTGGGCCACGACGGAACGGCGGGCAGGGCGACCATCGTCGGCGTCGGCGGGAAAGCCCATCACGCCACCCGGCTTGACCAACACCGGGAACGATTGCAGCCCCTCCAGCAGGGGCTCAGCAGGGTCGTAAGGCCAGTCGCGGAGCCAGCGCACGCTCACCACTTCTGCCCCAGCGGGGGAGGGACTCACGGCAAACATCCCCGCGAACTCTTCGTAGGGGGTGCCCCAGGCTCTCCCCTCACTGATGAGCAGGCCCGTGGTCTCGTTCTCGGGCGTAAAGTAACCGCCGTTGACGACCAGCAACGGCTGGAGATGCTCGGCCCAGCCGCTCACCGTGCGCGGCACCACTGGGTCGTAGTGGACGCGAAAACGCACGGTGGCAGGATCGAGCCGGACGATGGCCAGCCGCTCGACGGCTGTGCCGGTTTCCACCAGGACCTGGCGCACCTCGACGCCCGGCTGCAGCAGTTGCCAGCCGGTATCGGGCGGTTCAGGGGTGGAGGTAGGCGCGGTGAGTACACCGTAGGGAGTGGGGTAAGGCGTCGGCGTGGGTGCCGGCGTGGGAGTCGGCGTTGGGGTAGGGGTGGAAAGCAGAGGGGACCAGGCGCAGCCTGACGCGACAAGTAGAGTCAGGCCAGGCAGTAGCCAGGGTGGTATACGGCGCATGACCGGGCTTGCCTGGCGACGCCGGGTGAGCCCGGTGTTACGGGCGGCCGTTCGCGGTCCTCTCGGCCGCGATCCGTTGCGCGCCCTCCGCCAGTTCGCGCAGCCGCTGCGTTTCCACAGACAGGCCACGCGCGCGGCGCATGTGTTCGAAGGCCCGGTTGTATAGCGTGGCTGCATTCTCCCACTCGTCGGTGAACTCGGCGATGCGGGCCGCCTGTTCGAGCGCCATCGCCGCCAGTTCCCATTTGCCTTCGTCGGCGTACTGGCTGGCCGCCTGCTCCAGTTCTGCCGGGCGGCGTTTGGGCTGTGGATGCCCCGGCTCCGCCAGGACACGCTTGATGGTCGGCAGCAGCAGGTTGTACCAGTTCGACTTGGGCAGGTACTCGTAAAAGTCCAACTGCAGCGCGTGTGCCTCCGTCTCCAACGAGGCATACCCGGTGAAAATGATCGGCCGCAGTTCAGGCTGCAACTGGCGCAGCATCGCCGCTACCTGGAACCCGTCCATCTCCGGCATCTTCATGTCCAGCAGGGCTACATCGCACCGCGTCTCGCGGACTCGCTCGATCGCCTCGCGGGCACTGTTGGCCGTCACGACGTCGTAGCCGGCCTGCTTGAGATAATTCTCCAGGCTCTCTAGCGCGAGTAGATCGTCGTCCATCACCAAGATTGTTGCTGGCATCGTCCTTAAACCTCCCAAAGGTTCTGAGTTCGGAAACCCAATCGGAACCTGATCGTTCTAATCCTGTTTGGGTGCCTGACCTGGAGCAGGGACGGGGATGGCGCCTGCGGCCTGAATCGGCAAATGGACGGCCACCGTGGTCCCTGCACCTGGGGCGCTGATCACCTCGATGCGCCCACCGTGGTTTTCGACGTTCTTGCGGGCCACGTTTAGCCCCAGGCCACTACCCTTGATCCCATTCCCCCAGTCCGAGAAGCCGATGCGGAAGATTTTTCCCTGCGCTTCCAGGGGAATGCCGACGCCCGTGTCCTTGACCTCTACGATGATCCAGGCTCCCCCTTCCCGCCGCGTGCGCAGCGTGAGCGTCCCGCCGCCACGCATGGCCCGTCCGGCGTTGGTCAGCAAGTTGTGAAAAGCCCGTTCCAATTGGGCACGGCTGCCGTGGATGGGTGGGATATCGTCGCCCCATTCCCGCACAATGGTTACGGCGCTGTGGCCGTACTGGAATTCCTGCAGCAGCCGTTCCAGCAGGCGATGGAGGTCGAGCGTCTCCCAGCGCCAGGCCTCGCTGCTATCCAGCGCCACCGCCAGGTGGCCAAGGTCTTCCGCCAGCCGCTTGATCCGCTCCAGGATCTGCCGGATGACCTCGATCGAGCGTTCCCCTTCCAGATTCCCTGCCACAAGAGTGGCCAGGGCCTCCACCCGTTGCGTGAGCACGAAATAGGTCGTGCCACCGATGTCGTGGCCTACCTCGCGTGCCAGCAGGCGCAAATCTTCCTCTACCTGTTGTTTGCGATGGCGTAGTTCCTGCCACTCGAAGCCGCGCTCAATACGGACGATCCATTGATCCAACGGTTCGGATTTGTTGACAAAGTCCTTGGCCCCTCCGCGCATCGCCGTGACCACGTTCTCGTATACGCCGTAGGCACTGAGCATGATGACGTAGGTCTGTTCCAGCAAGTGCCGTTCGTGCATCCGATGCAGCACTTGCATTCCATCCAGTCCCGGCATGTTGATGTCCAGCAGCACGATGTCGCAGGGGTCCTGCTCCAGCCGGGCCAGTGCCTCCTCCCCGCTCGCTGCGGCTTCCACTCTCCAGCCCCGCGCTGCAAAGGTGGGATGGCAGAGGAAAGCGACGACCTCCTCGCGGAAGAAGGGCTCGTCGTCCACCGTGAGAATCGTTTTCTGGTCCATCGCCACGTCCGTTTTCCTCACTTTTCCTTCACCGGTAGTTCGAGCACGAACCGTACCTGGCTGTGATCCGCGTCAGTCTCCCAGGAGAGGCTGCCCCTGTACTGGATCTCCACGGTCTCCTGCGCCAGCGCCCACTCGAAGCGCAGGGGCAACCATTCTTCAGGCACGTTCGCCGCCGACTCGAGGATGCCCGCGAGGTTTCCGGCCAGCGGGGCAACGGGTGCGTGAATCTCTGTACGCACCTGTTGGCCGTCGGCGGACATGGAAGTACGCACCTCGACGAGGTCCCCCCGGGGACCGAGGGCGTCCATCGTCAGGCGCAGGACGGTGACCAGCACGCCGAAAAGTTCGTTGGGTTCGATGGACAAGGGGGGCAGGTCACCATAGATGATGCGCATCTCTACCCCGCGCCGCTGGCGCTCCGCTGCCAGCCAGATCAACACCTCCCGCACCACGCCGTTCCAATCGGTGGCCGTACGGGCGAATCCCACACGCTGTGAAAAGTTGAGCAGGTTCAGCAGTTTGCTGCTGACCTTGTCCAGGCTGCTCTCGATGATGTCCAGCCGCCGGGCAACCTGTACGCTCCGCCCGGCAGCGTTTGGATCTGTGACTGCGCATGTGGCCTCCATGGGAGAAAGGGGGCTCGCCGCGTCCTGGAGATCGCGATGCAGGTTGGTCGCCGCCAGGCGGGCCACCGCCAGGGGGTTGGCGGTCTCGTGGAGTATGCGCTGGGCCAGCGTGCCGAAGAAAGCCACCTGCTGCATGCGCATGGTCGTCACACTCACGTCGTTCAGGGCCTTGAGATAGCGCGCCCCCTCCAGGACACCACCGATGGCCGTGGACAGCAGGCGCAGATACTCTTCGTCGTCGTCCGTAAACCAATCACGGTGACCGGGAGCACTGGGGATCTTGTTGACTAACTCCAGTGTGCCCAGGACCTCGTCGCCCAACCGCAGGGGAACGCCCAGGAAGGAACGACAAACCTCCGAGGGAAGATGGGGGGCAATCTCCACGATGTGGGGATCGTGCCAGGCGTCCAGCAGGGTGGCTTCGCGGATCTGGATCGCTGCTCCCGTACGCACGATGTGGCCTGTCAGCCCCTCCCCCTCCATGTACCTCATCTTGCCGATCAACGCTGCGGGGAGACCGCAGGCGGCTCGCAGCACCACCTGGTGGACGTCCTCCTCAGCGCGCAGGTAAATCTGGCAAGCCTCGGTGCGGAAGCCCTGCGCGACCTGGTCCACCACAGCTTGGAGCATTTCGACGATGGGGCGCCGTGGGTCCAACTTGCTGCTGATGTCCAGCAGTAACTGAAAGTAACGGGCACGGCGTTTCTCCCGCTCGTAGCGCTGCGAGTTTTCGATGGCGATGCCCACCATGGCGGCCACCTGGCTCAGCAGCGCTTCGCCCTGCTCGTCGAACTGCTCTCCTTCTTGGGTCCTGGAGGCCCGCAGCACGCCGAGCACGGTGCTGCCATCCCTGGAGAGGATCGGCACGCCCAGGTAGGCCAGCCCTGACTTGGTGCTAACCTCGGAGTATTTCTTGCTCCAGACCAGGTCCGCGGCGATACGCCGTAGTTCATGACCGTCCATGGGGTTGGCAATGCGCAGTGGCCGGCCATGTTTGGCGACCCAGCCGGTCAGCCCTTCTCCAGGCTCGTACTCGATCCGCTCGGCAGGCATTGAGGCGTCGTCCAGGATGCCGGTGGTGCCGCGCAGGACGTAACGGCCGGTGATGTCGTCGCGCAGGAAGATGGAGGAACCGCCGGCGTCGAGCCGGTCGCGGGCATACCGTACGACCAACTCCATCAGCCGGTCGCGGTTCAGCTCACCATAGACTTCTAATAGGTCCTGGTCAAATCCTGCTGTTTGGCTCATGGTAGAGGTGGAAAGATTTTACCCTGGCAACAGGAAAAGTCAAATTTGATTCTTCCTCCCAATCGGATATACTAGGTAAAGGCTGCCTCTGCTTCGGTGGGAGGAGCAAGGGAATGGAGCTTGCAGATTGGAAATAGCGGTATGGGGGGAGTGACAGAGCGATGAACAAGATCGAAAACCTGACCTTCGAGCAGGCCTTTGCCGAGTTGGAGGAGACCGTCCGCAAACTGGAGGCGGGAGGGCTGACGCTCGAGGAGAGCCTGGCCCTCTTCGAGCGCGGGCAGGCGCTGGCCGCACATTGCAACGCCCACCTGGACCAGGCCGAACTCAAAGTCCGCCAACTGTCGCCAGAGGGCCTCTCTCCGTTTGAGCCGGAGGGGTAGCCCAACAGGAATCGCCTCTCACCCCAGCCCTCTCCCCGCAGGGTAGAGGGTGCATTCTCCCCTCTCCCTTCCAGGGAGAGAGGGGCCGGGGGTGAGGGTGGCTCCCCTCTCCCTTCCAGGGAGAGGGGCCGGGGGTGAGGGTGGCTCCCCTCTCCCCTCCAGGGAGAGGGGCCGGGGGTGAGGGTTAGTCACCATCGGCCACGGACACCCGTTGGCAGCAGCCCCGCCACCACCTGCATCTCCTCCGCCCGTAGCAGAAATGCGACGCCCAGGTAGGTTGCCACGCCCAATACGACGCCCCCGCCACCCAGCACGAGCGCGCCCGCGTGCGGCAGCGCGATCTGCCATCCCACCAGCGCAGCCCCCATCGCCAGCGCTGCCAGTACGCTCCTGGCGCAGGCCCTCAGCGTCCGCCGATCTTCCAGCCCCCCTAGCCGCCGTCGGATCAACACGGATAGCGCCGCCAGTTCCAGCAGCGTGGCGGCCGAATTGGCCAGCGCCAGCCCGGCGTGAGGCGGCCAGCCCGCCGTCCTGAACACCTCCGGCAGCGTCAGGCTCAACGCCACGTTGAGCCCCATCGCCAGCCCCCCCACCCACACGGGCGTCGCCGTGTCGTGCAGTGCATAGAAAGCGCGGGCCACGATCTCCAGCCCGGCGTGCCCTACCAGCCCCAGTGCGTAAAAGCCCAGTGCCCAGGCTACTGCCTCCGTCGAGGTCGCCTCGAACGCTCCCCGTTCGAACAGTAATCCCACCAGCGGCCGGGCCAGCACTACCAATCCCACCGTAGCCGGGAGGCTGAGAAAGAAGACCGCGCGCAGTGTGGCGGCCAGCGTACTGCGCATCTCGGCTCGTTCCCCCCGGGCGGCCTGCCCGGCGAAAGTCGGGAAGGCCGCGATCCCCACGGCCTGGGCAAAGATCCCCTGGGGCAGGAGCATCAGCAGCCAGGCGTAATTGATGGCCGAAACTGCCCCCTCGCCCATGGTCGAGGCCAGGCTGTTGTTGACGACAAAGTTCAGTTGCGTGATGGCCGTGCCCAGCACGCGCGGGGCCATCAGCCGCCCTACCTCGCGCACGCTGGGATCATGTAGCCCCAGGGTGGGGACGTAACGTGCGCCATGGCGCACGAGCCCTGGCACCTGGACCAGCAGGTGCAGCACGGCCCCCACGACGGTGCCGAGCGCCATGCCGGATACACCCAGCCTTGGCCCCAGCAAGAGCGCCCCGCCGATGATCGAGAGGTTATAGACGGAGGGAGCCAGGGCCGGCAGGAGAAA
>DATKWP010000269.1:0-4332 GCA_035529535.1 Anaerolineae bacterium
CACCGCTACGACGTACACGCTGTGGAGCGTTGTTGGACCGTCGCGCGGCAGGGCGGCCGGGTGGACCGGCACTGCTTCCGGGTGCGCTGCCATGAGGGCACGTTCGAGGTATATCAGGACGCGCGGCACAACACCTGGCACCTGCAGCGGCAGGTGGCGTAGTAGGCAAGAAGAAACCCGGTTTTTTGGTAAGCGAAGCGGCAAAACCGGGTTTCTTCTATTCTTCTGCCAACCCCGCTACCAGCAGGTCGAGCGCGACCTCTGGTTCGATCTCCCCGTTCTTGATGGCCACGTCGGTGTCCAGCAGGTGGCGGTATATCGTCTCCAGTTGGGCAGTCGTAAAGTGGCTGGCCTGGTCGTAGAGTTTGCCGGCCGGGAAGGGATGTAACTTGAGCGCCTGGGCCACGTCTCGGGCTGTAGCCCCCTCTGCCTTCAACTCGCTGACCTGGAGCAGCAGCCGGAACTGGCGTGCGATCATTCCCAGGAGGCCCAGCGGGTGCTCGCCTGTGTCCAGCAAGCGGTGCAGTTTCTGGGCGGCGGTGTGCCCGTCCCGCTGGCCGAGCGCGTCCACCATGTCGAAGACGACGGCGGCCTGGGCATAGGGTACCAGGACTTCCACGTCTGCGCCGCGGATGGCCCGCTCTGTACCGGCATAGGTCACCAACTTGGCGATTTCCTGGTCGAGCAAGCGCAGGTCGGCCCCCACGACGGCCGCCAGTTGTTCGGCGGCTGGGGCTTCGATCTCGCCGCCGTGCTGCCGGGCGCGCTTTTCGATCCAGTGGGGTAGCACTCGGGTGTCCGGTGGGTCGAACTGCCTGGCGTACCCTCGCGCCTCCCGCTGGGCCAGTTGGAGGATGGGGTGTTGTGCGGGCAACGGCTTGTCCTCGACCAAGACCAGGCGGGTGGTTTCGGGCAGGCGGGGCAGATAGTCGGCCAGGGCCGCCAGAAACTCTTCCTGGCTGGCGGACAGTTTCCGCTCCTTGTGAGGGGTGAGCCGGGTCAGCAGCCCACGGACGACGACCAGCCGTTTTTCGGCCAGGAAGGGCATGGCGTCGCAGGCGTGGTGCAGTTGGGCGAGTGTCGTGGTTTCCCCATCGAGCCTGGTGGTGTTCAGGTCCACGGTGTCGGGCGGGCCGAGCCGGCGCTTGAAATCGGCCAGCGTCTCGGCGCAGGTGAATTCGTCTGTGCCGTGGAATATGTAAAAGGCAGGCGCAGGTTTTGCCATCTCCCCTCGTTTCTGGCGTAAGAAACCAGGTCTTTCCCAAAAACCTGGTTTCTCAATCTTCGGTGCGGACGTGGTGCACGAGCACGCCGGCGCGGTTCTCCCGTGTGGCGCCCACGATGCACATGTTGCCGACCTGGGCCTGAGTAGTCACGCGGGCCTGGAGCATGGGGCCCAGCGGCTGGGCCAGGACGATGCCCAGCGTGGCGGCGGCGAAGGCCAGCGGCAGGCGGGCGAGTTGTTCCAGGCGGCCTCTGGACCGGCCACTCGAGCCACCCCCCAGGGCCAGGAATGCGCCCAGGCCGGCCAGTACCCCGGCCACGACGAGGTTCGAGCCGCAATTCGGGTGGATGGCCATGTGGTGCTGGCCGGCTTTCAGCCGTTCCAGTCCCTCCTGGGCCGCGGCCACCACGCTCTCGGTCGGCACGTTGCCGTAGATGTAAAAGCCCCACAGCGAGGAGCGCCCCACCAATCTGAGTTCGCGATACCGCTCGCCGAGGACGTGCATCGTCGCGTGCTCCAGCGCATGGTTGCGGCGCACGCGGGAGATCAAGGGAAAGTCAAGCAAGGAATGGGTTTGGTTCATGGGTCCCTCTAGACTGGATGCTTGATACTGGATCTTGGATGTTGGGTGTTGGAGATTGGAGGTTGGAGAGTGGGTGGGCGATGACGATCAGCCGGTAGCGCAGGCTGCCGTATGGGTGGCAGGTGACCAGGGTTAGCCGTTCATCCTCGGTGGGCAGAATGTAGCGCGCGTTCTCAATGCGCTTCTCCAATGGCTGCCCGGCCTCAGGCAGAATCAGTACTTCGGTGACCGCGTAGCCATAGGGAACCTCGCCAGCGTAGACGGTGATGACGTCGCCGGCTTTTAGCGTGTACAGGTCGCGGAAGACCTCGCCGTGGGTGGTGTTGTGGCCGTTGAGGACGGTGTTGCCAGGTACACCCAGCGGCGCGGAGGTCTCGTGCCAGCCGGCGGCGTACGTGTCCGGGACTTCCCAGGCCACCTGCGCCGGGCCGTCCGTTTCGACGACTTGCCAGGAGACCGGCGCCACCGGAGCGTCTACGCCGATGGCCGGGATGACGATGCGCGTAGGCAGCGCAGGCGTGGGGGTCGGTGAGGGAAGAAGAGTAGGTGTAGGTGTGGAACGGGTGGGGGAGGGGGTGGATGTGCTGACAGGGACGGCGCTGGTGGACGTGGGTGGGGGAGTGGCCGATTGCGTGGGGGGGGCTGTTGGAGTGGGGGTGGGGGGAACAGGGGCCAGGCGAGAAGCCACGTAGGGATAGGCCAGCAGGCCGCCGACGATCAGCAGCGCGATGCCTCCCCACATGAGAATCTGGGCCACGAGGCCGAGCCCGGTCTGTCGTGTTGAGCCAGAACTGTGTCGGGTATCCATGCGCGCGTGTTCCACGAATCAGGATTGCACCAGGCCGTCAGCGCCGGAGCAAGAGGCTGATGCCATAGTACCCGGCCAGGGCGAACGCGATGTTCTTGATCACCTTGCCGGCGGTGCAACTCGCCAGAAACTTCCACAGCGGGAAGCGCAGCGTGCCGGCCGCCATGCCTCCCAGGTCGAAGACCGGGTTGGGGATGACGGCCAGTACGAAAATCGTCAACGCGCCGTAGCGCTGCATCCAGCGCGTCAGCCGGTTGTACGTGGGGTTCCCATCCACCAGCGTCTGCCCGCTGTAGCCGGCCAGGTATCCGGTGAGTTCCCCCAGTGCCTGGCCCACACCACCCACCAGACCTACGATCCACGGGTTGAAGACCCCGCCCATCACCGAACTGACGGCCAGTCCCGGCACCGGCAGAATCAACGTGGCGTTGCTGACCAGCCCCACCAGGAAGACGGCCGCGTAGCCATAGCGCTCCAGTTCCTTCAGCCGGTCGCGGAAATAAACGGCCGCACCGAGCGCGGCGACTACCACGATGACGGTCAGCACCTGCACCACCCTCAACTGCCACGTGGGCGGGCGAGGAGGGACGGCCGGCGCTGCGCTTGGGTCTACAGGGGAAGGCGCGTTGGACATAGTGGCTCAGCACCTGATCATCGTGCTGGGGCAGGCAACGGCGTGCCAAGACGCACGACCTTCTCCCGGCCTTGGCCTGCGCCAGCGGTTGCGTTGCACGTATCCACCACCAACGCGGCGTGTTCTACGATGTGCCTATAGTCCAGTTTGCGGTGGCCGGTGACGATGGCGACGCAATCGGCGGCACCGATTTCCTCCTCCGTCAGCGGCACCGACTCCAGGACGACCGTCTCGCAATGGAAAACGTCGTTACCCACCTGGAAGCGCGGGACGTACGGGTCGTGGTAGCGCACGCGCGCACCCCGGCTCAGCAAGAGTTCGATGATGCGCTCGGCCGGGGAGTTGCGGGCGTCGTCAATGCCCGGTTTGAAGGCCACGCCCAGTACGAGCACGCGCGCATCCCGCAGGGGTTTCCCGTGGAGCGAGAGTGCCTGGCCCATCAGGTCCACCACGTGATGGGGCATGGCCTGGTTGACCTCGCCGGCCAGTTCGATGAACTCGGTGTAATAGTCGTACTCGCGCGCCTTCCAACTGAGGTAATAGGGGTCCACCGGGATGCAGTGCCCACCCACCCCCGGTCCCGGGTAGAAGGGCATGAAGCCAAAGGGCTTGGTCCTGGCGGCCTCGATCACCTCCCAGAAATCAATGCCCATGCGCTCCGCCAGCAAGGCCAGTTCGTTGACCAGGGCGATGTTGACGGCGCGGAAGGTGTTTTCCAGCAGTTTGGTCAGTTCGGCGGCGCGGGCGGAGGAGACGGTGCACACCGGTGCCCCCATCTGGCGCAAGAGTTCGGCGGCCAGGCGGGTGCACTCGGGCGTCACGCCGCCGACGACCTTGGGCGTATTGTAGGCCGACCACTGTTTGTTGCCCGGATCAATGCGCTCGGGCGAGAAAGCCAGGTAAAAGTCGGCGCCGGCCTCGAGGCCGCTCTCTTCCAGGATCGGCTGGACGATCTCCTCCGTCGTACCCGGGTAGGTCGTGCTCTGCAGGACGACCAGTTGGCCGGGTTTCAAGCGGGACCGGATGCTCTGGCTGGCGGCCCGGATGTAGGACAGGTCGGGAGCCCGCTGGGCGTCGTAGGG
>DATKWP010000270.1:0-4822 GCA_035529535.1 Anaerolineae bacterium
GCACGTGGAGGAAGCCAAGATTCGTCAGGAGTCATCATTCGTGGATGATTTGCTTGCTGACTCCATCCAGTTGGTCGAACTGATGCTGCGCCTGGAGGAGATGGGGATCACGATTCCGGCCGAGGCGGCCTGGGAGGTGGAGACGGTCGGCGATGCCTACCGGTTCTACAAAGAGCAGGTTGCCTGACGAGGATTGTTTTCAGGTCATATCTCCACTGCCCGCCCAAGACCATCATTGCCTCCACCTGCGCTTCCGCGACCGCCGCGGAGGTGCAGGTGGAGGTGTCTTTAAGAGCGCTCCCTTGACAAAGCGGTATGATCGTCTTACCATGCCACGACTTTCTCCGTAATCCAACGTCAAGGGGCCGTACATCGTGAATCGCCTGCACTGGTCGGCGGCGCCTGAGGGCGCGACGCCGGTACAAAAGAAGAATTTCCTGAACGTCCAGATTGACGCAATGGGCATCGGGCTGGCGAGCGCGGCCGCCCCGTTCCTGCCCGTCTTTCTCACCCGCCTGGGCGCAACCAATTTTCAGGTCGGCCTGTTGACCTCCATGCCGGCCTTCACCGGCCTGCTTTCCGCCATCGCGGTGGGGGCCTTTCTCCAGAGCCGCCGCAACATCGTGCCGTGGTTCAGCGCCGCGCGTTTGCTCGTCGTCCTGTCCTACGCCTTGACCGGCCTGGCTCCCTTCGTCGTCCCGCGCCAATACGCCGTCCAGGCCATCCTCGCCATCTGGATGGCGGTCACCCTGCCGCAGATCGTCGTCAACGTCGCCTTCTCCGTCGTCATGAACGCCGTCGCGGGGCCTAAAGGCCGCTATGCCCTGATGAGCCGGCGTTGGTCCATCCTCGGGCTGACGATGGCGGTCACCGTCACCATCGCCGGCCAGATGCTCGATCGCATCCACTTCCCTCTCAACTACCAGGTGGTCTTCATCGCCCTCTCGGTGGGTGGCCTGATCAGTTACTACTTTTCGAGCCACATCCAACTCCCGGATGCAGAGCGTGTGCCACGCACGGCCCGCCTCTCGCTCCTCCAGCGGTTCAAAAATCAGGTCAGCCTGGTCCGTAACGAGCGTCCCTTCCTTTCGTTTACGGCCAAGCAGTTCGTCTTCATCGCCGGCTCCACGCTGGCGGCCCCTCTGTTCCCAATCTACTACGTGCGCCAGGTGCAGGCCACCGATACGTGGATCGGCATCATCAACTCCGTCCAGATGGCCATCATGCTGGTCGGCTATCTCTTCTGGGCGCGCCAGGGGAGGGTGCGCGGCTCCCGCTTCGTGCTGTTGGCTACGACGCTGGGTATGGCGATCTATCCTGCTCTCATCGCATCCACCCGCCGCGTGGAATGGATCGCCGTCTACGCCGGCCTGGCGGGTATCTTCCAGGCCGGCCTGAACCTGGTGTTCTTTGACGAGTTGATGAAGACGGTGCCCGTCCAGCACAGCGCGACCTTCGTTTCCCTGTCCCAGAGTTCGCAGTACCTCTCGACGGTGGCCGCCCCGCTGGTGGGTACCTTCCTGGCCGATGCCATCGGCGTCGGGGGTGGGCTGGTCGTGAGCGCCCTCTTGCGCCTGGCGGGCTTTGGCCTGTTTGCGTGGGGCAGAGCGCGTAAGCCCATGCCGGGGACGCAGGCGGTCAAAACGCGGCCACAGCCCGGTAAGGCCAGCGAGTAAGGCCACTCTTGCTTTTTTGAGTAACCCGCTGTATAGTGACCACCAGGTGGAGTAAGCCCCTGGTCGGAGGTATGGTTCATGCTCGTCTACTTCAATGGCAACTTTGTTCTCAAAGAGGAAGTCAAGATATCCCCCGACGACCGTGGGTTCCTGTTTGCCGACGGGGCCTACGAGGTCGTTCGTGCCTATGCAGGCAGGCTGTTCCAGGCCGACTCCCATTTCAGGCGCATGCAGCGCAGCCTGCGCGAACTCCGCATCGAGGGGCCGGACGCGGAAACCCTGAGGACTATAGCCGAAACGCTGATGCAGGCTAACGACCTGGAGAATGGTGACGTGGCGATCTACATGCAGGTCACGCGGGGCGCGGCTCCGCGCGCCCACGCCTTCCCCAGGCCAGGGACGCCTCCCACTGTCTATGCCTCCATCTCTCCCTTCCAGACCCCCCCAGAGAAACTGGAGCGCGGCGTCAGCGCGATCCTCGTGCCCGACATCCGCTGGGCCCGCTGCGACATCAAAGCGGTGGCTCTGCTGCCCAACGTTCTGGCCAACCAGCAGGCCAGGGAGAACGGCGCGGAAGAAGCCGTCTTCGTCCGCGATGGCGCGCTCACCGAAGGCTCTCATTCCAACTTCTGCGCCGTATTCGGCGGGGAACTCGTCACCTATCCCAGGGCCCACTATATCCTCGCCGGGGTCACGCGAGAAGTCGTGTTGGACCTGTGCCGTGAACTGGGCATCCCGTGCAGCGAGTTCCCCATTTTCGCAAGCCAGGTGAAGGATGCGGACGAGATGATGATCGTCGGTACGACCGTCGAGGTCATGCCGGTCGTCCAGTTGGACGGCTGGCCGGTGGGCGATGGGAAGCCGGGTCCCATCACCCGCAGACTGCAGCAGGCATTTCGTGCGCTGGTGCACCAGCGATGAAGGAGGGTGCCGTGGCCGAAAACCTACCGACGCTTGAAGAATGGCGCAGGCTTTACGAAGCCGCCATGCGGGTGAAAGAACTCGCGCCGTGGGAGTGGATGGTGGAGATGGACCTCTGCGGCGTCCAAAATCCAGAAACGGATGAACTCGGCTTCGTCAGCGTGATGGGGCAATTGGGCGAGCACTACGCTGTGGCCGTGTACCTTGGCCCGCAGGGACTGTACCGTTTCTGGGCGTTTGAGGATGCCGGACCTTCCGCCTCCGACGAGCAGTTTTTCCAGATGCCTCACCTGCAGGCCTCTTTCGAAGACCGCCAGGTCGTGCGCGACAAAGACCGTGAGGTCATCAAGGCACTGGGGCTCAAGTTCAGGGGACGCCAGGCCTGGCCGCTGTTCCGCAGTTATCGGCCCGGCTTCTTCCCCTGGTTCCTGGAAGCAGCGGAGGCCCGCTTCCTGACGATCGTTCTGGAACAGGTACTCGACGTGGCGCCCAGGTTCAGGGACGATCAAGCCCTGCTGCTGGATCCCGGCCTGGACGAGCGGTACATGGTGCGCGTGGCGCGCCGGGAGGGCGGTGCTCTCTCGTGGGAGGATCGCGTCGTGCACGTGCCGCCGCCAGAGCTGCCCACGATTGACCTCGTCATGGACGTGAAACTGCTCGAACGCCTCAAACGGGTGACCAGGCGCGTGCACAGGATCGAAGTGGATTTTTCCATGTTCCCGACGCCCGTTCAGGAGGAAAGGGGTGCCCGGCCCCAGTTCGCCTACCAACTGCTGACGGTGGAATCCCAGAGCGGCGTCGTGCTCGGCGATGAATTGCTCACTGCGGATCCATCGCTGGAGCGCATGTGGGGCCAGGTGCCGCTCCATTTCGTCCGGCAACTGGCCAGGCTCGACATGCTGCCCGAGGAAGTCGCCGTGCGTTCGGAGTCGCTCTTGCGATTGCTGCAGCCCCTGGGGGAGGAATTGCAATTCACCGTCGAGCGCTCGGGCAGGCTGCATAGCCTCGACGCCGCCAAGAAATTCTTACTCCAGCGCTTCACGTAAAATCGAGAGAAACCAGGTTTTTCCGTAAGCGCGCGGTAAGACCGAGCGACAAAACCTGGTTTCTTGTGCACAGCAGTTGAGACTGCTCTGAGGTGCATGGACCGTGGGACGTCCCGTTTGGTTCGTCAACCTGATCAAAAAGACCTTTCCCGGCCGTTTTCGCATCGCCCAACTCACCCACGTCCCCCTCATCGGGCGACTGGTTGAGCGCGGGCTGTTCGCGGGCGACGACATCATCTACCTGCCCAGAGATGCGGCGGCCCGCCAGGTCATCCCGGTCAACCAGCCTATCGCAAGGCCCGGAGACGTCGTGCTGCCTTCGCGCGTGGTCGAGCACTTTATCGAACGGGCCAACTATCACTGGATTATGGACTTTTGCATCTGCCGTGATGCCAGCCATTGCCAGGATTACCCCACCGATCTGGGCTGCCTCTTTCTGGGCGAGGCAGTGTTGAGGATCAACCCGCGCCTCGGCCGCCGCGTGTCCAGGGACGAAGCGTTGGACCACGCCCGACGCTGCCGTGAGGCCGGGCTAGTCCACCTGGTCGGGCGCAACAAACTGGACACGGTCTGGCTGGGTGCGACCCCCGGTCACAGGCTGCTGACCATCTGCAACTGCTGTCCCTGCTGCTGCTTATGGAAAGTGATCCCCCGGCTCGACCCGTCCCTCAGCACCAGAATCAGCAGGATGCCCGGCGTGACCGTCACGGTGACCGCCCGCTGCGCCGGTTGCGGGACCTGTACGCGGGGGGTGTGTTTTGTGGACGCGATTCGCCTGGACGGTCAACACGCCGTGATCGGCGACGCCTGCCGGGGCTGCGGTCGCTGCGTCGAGGTCTGCCCTCAGCAAGCCATCGAACTCACCATTGACGACGCCCAGTTTGTGGAGCGGACCATCGAACGCCTGGCCCGCCTGGTGGACGTCTCGTGAGTCAAAAGACTTTCTTGAAGGCAGGGAGCCGCCGATACCTCACGCCTGCCTCACTTGGTCCAGGTCCAGCCCCAAGTCGGCCAAGAAGGCTTCCATTGTGTCAAAGTCCGCAAAGCGCCCGGCTGCCAGGTCTGCTTCGGCGGCCCGCTCCCCGGCCTGCCACTCCTCAGACCAAAACCAGGCCTGGTCATCTTCGAGAGCCAGGTCCAGTGCGTCGGCCAGGGCCTTGCTCTCTTCGGGCGATAGAC
>DATKWP010000271.1:0-2410 GCA_035529535.1 Anaerolineae bacterium
CCAGCGAGACGGCAATGGCGAACAACGCCGGCGCCTGGACGGTAGCCATCCTGCCGGACCTCCGCCTGTACGCCGTGGCTCCGGTCAACTATGCGGGCCTCAGCAGGGAGGCCGCCGCGCTCATCAACACCGGCCCCCACACCGTCTCCCTGGATGGGTGGCGCCTGAACGACGATCCCAACGCGGCCGGCGGCGTCTCCTTCCCGCTTACGGCCACCATCGGGCCGGGCCAACTCCTCTGGCTGGCCCAGGATGGAGACGGCTTCTACCCCGTGTGGGGATTCGATGCCCACTGGGCCGCCCAGGCCATCACCCGGCCCGTGCCCCGGCTGAGCGGGGACTGGCCCAGCGGCCTGCTGGCCGACCATGGCGACGCGACCTACCTGCTCGACGCGGGCGGGAACGTGGTGGACGCCCTGGCCTACGGCACGGGGTTGGCTGCCCAGGGCTGGTACGGCCCCGCCGCCCCCTACCCCTACCCGGGCTATGGCGAGGGGCAAGTGCTGTACCGCAAACTGGACCAGGCCACCGGCCGCCCGGTCCTCGACACGGACCGCGCCGCCGATTGGGCGCAGGACCCCGAGGACCCCATTGACGGGCGCAGACTGCGCTACCCCGGCTGGGACCTGGAAGTGATGTTCTTCCCGGCCGAAATCAGCGCCACGGCCCACTTGACCCTGGCCGCCGCTCCCGAGGGCACGCTGGACGTCGTCTCGCAGACGATCCGCTCCGCCCAGCACTCGTTGCGCATCCAGGCCTACACGCTCGAAAGCATGCCCCTCTACCAGGTGCTCAGCGACCGCATCCAGAGTGGGGTCGCCGTAACCGTCCTGCTGGAAAGCCAACCGGCTGGCGGGATAGAGGACGTGCAGAGGTGGATCGTCCAACGGTTGCACAATCCGCCCACCAGCACCGTCTACTTTATCGGGCGCACCGGAGCGCGCTACCGCTTCCAGCATGCCAAGTTCATCCTGGTGGACGAACGGCTGGCGCTGGTGAGCACCGACAACCTGGGCGAAAACTCGCTGCCCTCCGACCGGAAGGACAACGGCACGGCGGGCCATCGGGGCTTCGTGGCGGTGACCGATAGCCCCGGAGTCGTCGCCCGGCTGGCCGAGATCTTCCGCCGCGACTGCGACCCCGCACACCACCTGGACGTGGCCCCCTACGACGAGACGTACGCGCCACCCGCCGGCTTCACCCCGCTCCTCCCGCCGGACTGGACGACCTACACAGCTCCCTTCACCAGGACGCTGACGACGACGGCCACCCACGTCACCGTGCTCCAGGCACCCGAGCATGCGTTGCGCGACCAGGACGGCCTCCTGGGCCTGCTAGGCCGGGCCGGGGGCGGAGGCGAGATCGCCGCCATGCAGATGAACGAGCCGTTCACCTGGACGGCCACCGGCGGCCCGGCCGGCCTCAACCCCCGCCTGCAGGCCCTCGTCGCCGCCGCCCGCCGCGGGGCCGACGTCCGTGTGCTGCTGGACGAGTACTATGACGATCCACAGGGCGCCAACGGGAACACCGCATCCTGTACCCACCTCAACCGCATCGCCGCCGCGGAGGGGCTGAGCCTGGCCTGCCGCCTGGCGAACGTCACCGGGTTGGGCATCCACGCCAAGGTCTTCCTGGTGCGCGCCGGGGACGAGCGATGGGTGCACCTGGGGAGCATCAACGGCACCGAGGCCGCCAACAAGCAAAACCGCGAAGTGGCGCTCCAGTTCCACTCGGCGGAAGGCTACACCTGGATGCAGGCCATCTTCGAGCACGATTGGGCTGCCGGCCACAGCCCGCTGCCCCACCACGTCTGCCTGCCACTCCTGATGCGGGAGTGGACTCCCCCCGCCGGCCACCCGCTCGTCAGCGAGATCTTCGTCAATCCCGCGGGGGACGACGCGGGCCGCGAGTGGATCGAGCTATACAACCCCGGCCCCGAGGTGGGCCTGGCCGGCTGGACACTGGGGGATGCGCTGGCCCCAGGGAACTATGGTGACGGCCGGTACGGTTTCCCGGCCTCCGCCCGGCTGGCCCGCGGACAGGTGCTCGTCGTGGCTGCCTGCGCGACGGACTTTTCCGCCGCCTACGGCTTCAACCCGGCCTACGAGTGGGGTGACTGCGATCCGAGCGTACCCAACCTGGCGCCGGTGGGCGCGTGGGAGGGCTTCGGCCTGGCCCTGGGGAACGAGCGCGACGAGGTGCTCCTGCTGGACACAGGTGGCAGGGTGGTGGACAGCACCGCCTGGGGTGGCACGTCCCGCGCCGGCGTGACCCCCTTCACCGGTTTCACAGGTCCCTTCCCGGCGGGCACTTCACTCAAGCGCTACCCACCATCCACCGACCGCGACGACTGCGCCCGCGACTTCTACGTCAGTAGCAACCCCTCGCCGGGGCTAGTGGCAGGAGACTA
>DATKWP010000272.1:0-4122 GCA_035529535.1 Anaerolineae bacterium
ACCAACCCGCCCTTTCACCAGGGGGTAGGGGTGGACTATGAGGTGGCCTGCCAGTTCGTGCGCGACGCGGCGCGTGTCCTGCGCCGTGGCGGGCGGCTCTTTCTCGTCGCCAACCGCTTCCTGCGCTACGGCGACCTGCTCTGCGAGACCTTCGGCAACGTGGCCACCGCCTACGCCGACAATCGCTACCACGTGCTGGCCGCAGTGGCACAGAAATCGAGTCGGGGGTAGAATATAGGTGGAGGGGGGTGAAAATCGCTATGCAGGTGGGACAAGTGCAGCGGCGGGCTGATGCCTGCGACGTAGTGGTGGTCGGCGCGGGGCTGGTGGGCGCGGCCGCCGCCGCGCGGCTGGCCCGCGAGGGACTCGACACGGCCGTCCTGGAGGCCCAGACCATCGCGGGGGGGGCGACCGGACGCAGCGCCGGCATGGCGCTCACCGGGCTGGCCGGCCACTACAACTGGGCGGTCGCCGCCTATGGCCGCCAGAAAGCGCGGGAGGCCTGGGCGCTCACCGTCGAGGGACGCCAGCGGTTGGTCGAGGCCGCCGAGTGGCTGATGGTGCCGGTCGAGCACACCGGCAGCCTGGCCCTGGCCGTCGAGGAGGCCGAGGCAGACGCGCTGAAAGAGTCGGCGGAACTGTTGCACGAGGATGGCTTCGACGCCTGGTTCGGCCCCAGCGATCCCCTGGGACGCGGCTTCCACGCCGCGCTTCGCCAGCCCGATGACGTGGCGGTGGACGCGGCCGCGCTGGCGCGCGCCCTGTTGGCCTCCAGCGCTGTGACCGTTCACGAAAGGACCCAGGTCGTGGAACTGGAGCCGGACCGGGGTGGCGTGCGCGTGTGGGCCCAGGGTCGCACCGTGCTCTGCAGCGCGGTGCTGCTGGCGATCAATGGGTACGCCCCGCTCTTCAGTGCCTACTTTGCCGGCAAGGTCGCTCCCGTGCGCAGCCTGGCCTTCCTCACGCCGCCGCTGGACGCGGTGGTGTTGAAGCAGCCCTGCTCGGCCGATTATGGGTACGCGTACTGCCGCCAGTTGCCCGACCGGCGGCTATTACTGGGGGGGTGGCGGCGTCCGAGATCTCACCCTCATCCCCAACCCTTCCCCCTGGGAGGGGGAAGGGAGGAGGAGGAGCCGGACGATGCGCTGCAGGAGCGGCTGGTCGGCTTTGCCTCGCGCTACTTTCCAGAGGTGGACCTGCACACCCTCAGTCACTCGCCGGGGGAGACCGGCCTGGCGCCGCAGACCGCCGGACTGTGGTCCGGCGGGAGCAGAGGAGTCTCCGTCAGCCGTTCGACGGGGGAGATGGGCCTGGCGCCACAGGCCGCCGGACTGTGGTCCGGCGGAAGCGGGAAGGTTTCTGTCAGCCGCTCGTCGGGAGTGATGGGCCTGACGCCCGACGGGCTGCCGTTGGTGGGCGTGTTGCCGGACCTGCCGCGAGCCTACTTTGCGGTGGGGCTGGGCGGCCGGGGGCTGGCCTGGGCCTTCGTCGTGGCCGAGCGGCTGGTGGAGTTGATGCTGCACGACGCCGACCCGGGGCTGTTCTCGGCGGTGCGGTTGGGGTGATGCGGTGGCCGAACGCGAGATGATGGCTACAAGCAGTATGGCCTTGGGGGATACGGCCATAGGCGATACAGCCATAGACCACACAGACATCGGCAGCCCGGACTTGGACCGCACGGCCCTGGGCCGCATTGTCTCGTTGACCGGCGTGGGGCCCAAGCACTGGCAGGACTTGAGTGCCACCTCGCCGGGTGGCATCCCCTTCGCCGGCTACCTGTGCCGCCAGGAGAGCGACTGGCTGGGGGCGCTGGCCCTCACCCAGGTCGCCGGCCGCGAGCGGCTGGAATTCATCGCCAGCATGCCCAAGATCCCCTACCCTTACCAGTACGACGGCCGTGGCCAGGTACAACTGGTCATTCCCATCCCTGCGCGGGCCACCGACGCCCGCTTCACGGTCAAACTGGACGGCACGTGCATCATCTTTTACGCCCTGCGCGACGAGGAGGGCCGCGTGCTGGAAGTGATTCCGCGTACCCGCCTGCAGCCGGTGCTCACCCCCAGCCGCTGGGGGGACTGGAACACCCTGCTGGCCCAGGCGCTGCCCGACCGCACGCCGGTCGAGCGGGCGGTGCAGGAGCAGGGGGTCACGCTGGCCTTCGAGTTGTGGGGCTATCGCAATCCTCACCTGGTCTCCTACGATACGCCACTGGCGCTCACGCTGCACACCGGCATCCGCCACCGCAAGTTGCTGGCCTTCCCCCGCCTGGCGCAGATTGCCCGCCATTACGGCTTTTCGCTGGTTGATTCCATCCAGGTGGCCACGCCCGACGCGGCCGGCCTGGCCGCCGCCTATCAAGCCTGGCAGGAGAAGATGGAGGCGCTGAACACGGCCGCCGGGGCGGACCGCTACGTGCAGGAGGGGGCGGTACTCGTCGTCTCCACGGCCCACGTGGCCCACTATTACAAGTGCAAGCCACCCTCCATCGAAGAGATCCACTGGCGCACCGACCAGAGCATCGGGCGGGAGGTGGTCCAGCAGGCGCTGTACAAGATGCGGGAGAACGGCTACGACTTCGCCGGTGGGCGGGTGGAGGACCTGATCGCGGAACTGGAGCAGGACTTTCAAAAACCGCACGTGGAGCAGCAGGAGGAACTGATCCGGCGCGTGTGGCTCGAGTACGTGGTCGAGTTGCAGAAGAAGGAATGGCTGCGCGGGCTGGTGGAGCAGTCGGGCCTCGACCCGCGCGACACGCCCAACCTGATGCGTTACCTCTCGCAGCACTACCCCCGCAAAGACATGCGCTGGGTCTACAGTGCGGTAGTGGAGTTGTATGGATTAGGATGACGGGACACGTGAAACGTGAAACGTGAAACGTGAAACGTGAAACGTGTTTCGTGTTGTGTTGTGTGTCCGGCGCGCTTTTGCGCTTCAGG
The DNA here is from genome assembly GCA_035529535.1 of Anaerolineae bacterium. Lineage (GTDB taxonomy): Bacteria > Chloroflexota > Anaerolineae > B4-G1 > B4-G1 > DATKWP01. Next base: position 2,937 of record DATKWP010000272.1, read on the forward strand.
GGGCGATTGCCTTCGCGATGGCGGCGATGTGGGCGGGGGTGGAGCCGCAGCAGCCACCGATCACTCGCACCCCTAGAGCGACGAACCGGCGGGCGTAGGCGGCCATGTCCTCCGGTGTGGCGTCGTACACCACCTCTCGCCTGACCGTGTGCGGTTTGCCCGCGTTCGGCTTGGCGATCAGGAGTGCCTGCGGGAGGGTTTCGTGCATCTTGGCGATGGCTCCTTCGGTCATCTCCAGCGTCGCGCCGCAGTTAGCACCCAGGGCCTCCACTCCCAGCGCGGAGAGCGTCTCCGCTGCCTGCTCCGGGCGCACCCCCATGTTCGTCCGCCCGTGGTGGTCGAAGGAGAGCGTGGCGAAGATGGGCACGCCCGGCCCGGCCTGCCGTGCCCCTTCGATGGCGGCGCGCACCTCGTTCAGGTCCGACATGGTCTCGACGTAGAGCACGTCCACCCCGGCCTCGGCCAGCGGTGCGGCCTGTTCGGCAAAGATCTCCACGGCCTGTGCATAGGATATCTTGCCCAGCGGGGCCAGGAACTCTCCCAGTGGGCCGACGTCGCCGGCCACGTACGCCCGGCTGCCCGCCGCCTGGCGGGCGATTTCGACCGCCCGCCGGTTGACCTCGGCCACCCGCTCTGCCAGCCCGGTCCGCGCCAGCCTGGCCCGCGTCCCGCCGAAGGTGCAGGTCAGGATCAACTCGGCTCCGGCCTCGACGTAGGTCTCGTGCACCTGGCGCACTGCGTCGGGATTCTCCAGCAGCCAGCCCTCAGGCGACGTGCCCGCCGGCAACCCCGCCGCTTGTAACATCGTGCCCATCGCGCCGTCGGCGACGATGACGCGCCCACTTCTTAACCCGGACAGAATGTCTTCTTGTTTTGGTCCCATTTGTACTTTCATCTTCCTTACCCTGACCTGAGATCCATTGCCCACGTGAATTATATGCCGGGGGGACGAAATTAGCAACGTGGTGGAGTCGAGGAGTGCATTTCAAGCTGGGGGCGAGTTTCGCATGGGCCACTGGAAACCGCTCCAGCACCGCCTGTTTCACGGCGGTGCTGGAGCGGTGCGCTGGGGGAGTGACGACGGATCGTCGGAAAGTGGGTAGAGAAGCATAAGCGTGGTACAATGCTCCCCGACTAACGAGCACAAGGGGGGAGCCATGGCCAAGGAATTGCCAGACGAAGTGCA
>DATKWP010000273.1:0-2148 GCA_035529535.1 Anaerolineae bacterium
CTCCTGGTTCCGGTAGTGGGCCTGCTGATCGGCGGTGCGTGTTACGTGTCACGTGTTTCGAATTCCGCGGTCCGCGGTCGGCGGTCCGTGCTCCGCCATTGTTTGTTGCTCATTACCCATTCCTCATTCCTCATCTTCTCATTCCTCTCTGTCGCCGGCCTGGTCGTGTGGGCGTTCTACCGCTTCGAGATTCGGCCCTGGCCGGGGACCAGCCTGCCATTGCCGGCGACCACCTATCTGCTCAACGTGCGCACCCTCGTCGGTCACGCTGAGCGGGGGCACGGCGCATTCCTGATGGGCCAGGTCTCGATGCACGGCTGGTGGTACTATTTTCCGATCACCTTCGTGCTCAAGACGCCGCTCTTGACGCTGCTGCTACTGGGTGTGGCAACGTGGGACACGGTACGGCGGGGGCGCTGGCGGGAAGAGGCCCCGCTGATGCTGTTCCCGGCGGCCTATTTCGCTTTCGCGCTGACCAGTTCGCTGGACATTGGATATCGCTACCTCTTGCCGATAGATCCCTTCGTCGTCGTCTACGCGGCCAAGGTAGCCAGCCTGGCCTGGCTGCGGCCGGCCTGGCTCCGCCGCTACGCCCTGCCTGCGCTAGTAGCCCTGGTTGCTGGCACTGCGTTGTGGCTGCACCCCCACTACCTGGCTTACTTCAACCTGCTGGCGGGCGGCCCTGACGGCGGCTATCGCTACCTGGTGGACTCTAACCTGGACTGGGGGCAGGACCTGAAGCAGTTGGGGATGTACCTGGACGAGCAGGGAATTGGCGAGGTCTGGTTGGGCTACTTTGGCACGGCCGATCCCGCTTACTATGGGATTCACTATCGTTCCCTGTTTGCCCCTGGCTCCTCCGACGTGATTGAGGATTTCTCTCCGCTCAACCCGGCTCCAGGTTGGTATGCGATCAGCGCGACCGTGCTCCAGGGGCCTTTCTCGCCGGAGCCGGACATCTTGGACTGGTTTCGCCGCCACGAGCCGGTGGCAAAGATCGGCTACTCGATCTTTGTCTACCGGGTGGAACCTGACCCCGACCCGCCAGCCTGGCTGGGGCTGTGCTATGCGCCGGAGCCGGTGATGCGCGATGGGGAGATTCGACGCCGCTTCGGCCCTGACACTCTGCGGGTGGTGGGGTTCGATTGTGGACAGGCGTGGGTCTACCCGGCCGGCGGCGGGCCGGGGTGGTACCTGGTTCCGCAGGCCAGCGACGGGCGGGGCACGTTGGCCGCTCAAGTCTTGCAGGGCGCTCAAGTGGTCTACCGCGAGCGGGGGTTGCGGGATGCGGCGGCCTATACCGTCTACCGCTGGCGTGGTGAGCCGGCGCTGGAGGAATTGGCTCCAGTGCGGGAAGCCTGGTCGAGCCCGGTGCTGGCCCCCACGGACGCCGACCCGCTGACGGCGCTGCGCATACCGGCGGAACTGGGGGGGCAGGTGGCGTTTACGGGGTACCATCTCTCGACCGGCGCGATTGCACCGGGTGGCGAGGTGGTCCTGACGAGCGCCTGGCTGGTAGTAGCGCGGCCTGGCAACCTGGACGACCTGCCCCTTTCGCTCTTTGCCCACCTGGTCGGGCCGGCGGGAGCCATGAGCATCGGCGACGGGTTGGGGTTCCCGGCGATTCAGTGGTCTCCTGGCGACGTGTTCGTCCAGCGCAACCGGTTGCCCGTGCCGGCCGAGATGCCGCCAGGGCGATACTGGGTGCAGGTGGGGCTATACTCGCTGGCTACCGGTGAGCGGTTGCCCGTTTCGGAGGCCGGGCAACCGGTCGCAGACCGGCTGCTGCTGGCCCCGGTGTGGGTAGGTGAAGACGATGGTTACCACTAACCATCCACATTCTGCATTCCTTAGGGTGATGGGATAAGGACCGTCTCTTCCAGTTCCAGGTGGTCGCCCAGCGAGACGTCGCCCTCCGTCTGCACCGGAAGGCGCTTCAGCGTATCAGGCTCATAGACGCCGACGGCAATCCGATAGCGCCCCGCAGATATACCCTCCAAAGGCAGCACAATCTCGTCGCTGACAATCTCCCCCTCCTCCCACCAGGTAGTCGGATACGTCCACTGCCGGGGGACGGTGTCCTGCTGCACGACCAGGGCTCCACTTTCGACGTCGTAGAGGTGGATGAAGACTTTGTAATAATCCATA
>DATKWP010000274.1:0-7710 GCA_035529535.1 Anaerolineae bacterium
CCACACGATGGCCGGGCGGATGGACAAGGGCTGCAGATATTGGTAGACCAGCACGCTGGGCGCCACCCCAAAGGTCACCACGTCCACGAGCGAGTCCAACTGGAGGCCGAAGGGACTGGCGACCCCCAAGCGGCGTGCCACCCCACCGTCCAGTGCGTCCAGCAGGTAGCCGGCCAGGATGCAGGCACCCGCCGTCGTCAGCTCGCCGTTGATCACCAGTAGCACCGCTGAGAAGGCGCACACCAGGCCGGTGAAGGTAATCAGCGAGGGCACCATTCTCCGTAATGACGGCAATGAGTCGTTCACGTGGCATCTCCTCCCTTCCATCGCGCGATCACCGTGACCCCCGCACGAGCGCGGTCTCCCACCTGCACAGCGGGCTCCATTCCCGGCGGCAGGTACAGGTCCACCCGCGATCCGAACTTGATCAGCCCCAGCCGCTCCCCTCCCCGCAGTTCCTGGCCGGCCTGCACCCAGCAGACGACCCGGCGAGCCAGGATGCCGGCAATCTGCTTGACCAGGACTTTTCCATAACGGCTCTCCAGGCCGATCAAGTTATGCTCGTTGGCCTCCGACGCCTCGGGCCGGAAGGCCTGCAGGAACCGTCCGGGGACGTGTGCCACCAACACCACCCGGCCTTCGACCGGTGCCCGGTTGACGTGTACGTCGAGCAACGACATAAAGATGCTGATCTTAAGCCCTGCCCCTTCCAGGAAATGCGGTTCGTGCGCCTGTGCCACGGCCACCACCTGCCCATCGGCCGGGGCCAGGACCAGCCCCACACCTGCTGGCGGGGTGCGCTGCGGATCGCGGAAAAAGTACACCAGCAGCCCGACGAAGGCGGCCAACAGCCCCGCCGAGAGGAAGGTGGTGGGGCCAGGCCAGGCGATCGCTGCGACCAGGGCAAACACAAGGGGAATGCCTGCCACGATCAGTTCCTTCTCAGCGCCACGGGCCAACCGGAGGGGGAAGCCTGGTGAGGGGTCTTGCATTCTGGAATTATACTCGAACTCGTGGACCTGGCAAACTCCTGCGCCTGCCCTCAAGCACCGTGGGTTGCTGTCTTGACTTGCGCGCCGGTTTGCACTACACTAAAGCCTGTCTGATTCCTGAACTGTCATCAGCCGGGAAGCCCCCGCTGAAGCGGGGCGTCCCTCATACAGAGTCCCTCATACAGAGACAAGGGAGGACCTGACCATGCATCGCCGCAAGTTCGCGCGAGTGCTGATTTGGCTGGTAGGGTTCGTTGCGCTCCTGGCCTGGTCGCCCGATGGGACAAAAGTCGCCACAGGCAGCGGCGCCTACGACGACCTGCGCCCTGGCGTCGCGATCGTGTGGAGCGTCGAGCGCTAGCGAGCAGGCAGCCATGCCCACGAACCTTCCCCCCGAGTGCCTGGAAGCGGAGCAGCGCTACCGCGCAGCCAAATCGGCTGAGGAGAAAGCCGCCACCCTCGAGGCATGGCTCAGCACCATTCCCAAGCACAAGGGCACGGACAGACTGCGGGCCGACCTGCGCAGGCGGCTCTCCAAACTCAAGGCCGCCTCCCAAACCAGCAAGAGCACCGGCAAGCAGCCGTCGGCCTTCCACATTGGCAGGGAAGGGGCAGGGCAAGTCGTCCTGGTGGGGCCTACCAACGTGGGAAAATCCGCCCTCGTGGCGGCGTTGACCAACGCCACCCCCGAAGTGGCGGACTATCCGTTCACTACCTGGACGCCCACCCCGGGCATGATGCCGGTGGAGGACGTCCAGATCCAACTCATAGATACACCACCCCTGAACAGGGAGGCTGTAGAACCCGAGTTGATAGACCTGATTCGCCGGTCCGATCTCATCCTGCTGGTCGTGGACCTGCAGACGTACCCCATTGAGCAACTCGAAGATACGATCGCATTCCTGCAAGGACACCGCATCGTGCCGCGCCACTTGCAAGAGCGCTACACCGAATCGGGAGGCATGACCTTCATACCACTACTGGTGCTGGTCAACAAGAACGACGACGAGAGTTCGGACGACGACTTGGAGGTCCTGCACGAATTGCTCGGCGACGAATGGCCACTGCTCCCGGTCTCCGCGGTTACGGAGCGCAACCTGGATCGCCTGAGGCAGGCGGTGTTCGAGCGGCTGGAGATTATGCGCATCTACTCCAAGCCTCCCGGAAAAGAGCCCGATCTCAGCGCGCCGTTCGTGCTAAAGAAAGGGAGCACCGTAGCGGAGCTCGCCGGCCAGGTCCACCAGGATTTCCTCAAGAACCTGAAGTCGGCCCGCGTGTGGGGCAGTGCCGCATATGACGGGCAGATGGTAGGCCGCGACCACGTCCTCCAAGACCGCGACGTGGTAGAGCTGCGCATCTAGCAAGAGACAGAGCCAACCAGCCATTGCGTGACCGATTGGCTCTGTTGGAGATTGGAGATTGGAAACTGGATACTGGATGGTTCTTGCTTCCTGTCTCCTGCCTCTTGTCTCCTTGTCCTCTTGTCTCCTTGTCCCCTTGTCTCCTTGTCCCCTTGTTCCCTCGTCCCTACTGCTTCTCGTACGGCGTCCCATCCGCCGCCGGCATCCTGGACCGTCCGACGAACCCGGCCAAGACGATCATCGTCGCCAGGTAGGGGGCCATCCCGAGCAGGTCGGGCGGCACGCCCACCTGCAGGATGGCCAGTTTCTCCTGCCACGAGTCGAAGAACCCAAAGATCAGCGACCCGATGAATGCCGTGGGCGCGTTCCAGTTGCCGAAAATCATCGCCGCCAGGCCCAGAAAGCCTTTGCCAGCGCTCATCCCCTCGTTGAAGCGGCCCGCCGCGCCGATGCTCATGTACGCGCCGGCCAGCCCCGCGATCATCCCGCTGATGAACACGTTGATGTAGCGCGTCCTGAAGACGTTGATCCCTAGCGTGTCGGCTGCCCGTGGGTGCTCACCCACCGCCCGCGTCCGCAAACCCCAGCGGGTGTGGTACATCACAAAGTACGTCACTCCCACGAGGATGAACAGAAAGTAGATGATCGGACTCTGGTTGAACAGGACCGGCCCGATGACCGGAATCCTCCACAGGACCGGGATGCTGACCGCACTGATCGCCGGCCCGGGCTGGTTCAGTTCCCGGTAGTTGTTGAGGATCGCCCGCTGCAGGTAACTGGTGAGCCCGAGCGCCAGGATGATGACCCCGGTCCCACTGACGACCTGCGCCACCTTGAAACGGATGGACAGCACGGCGTGCAGCGCCGCCAGAAGCAACCCGCCCAGAATCCCGGCCAGCACACCGACGACCATGCTCTTGGTGACGCTGGCGAAGACGACCGAGGTGAACGCACCCGCCAGCATCATGCCCTCGATGCCGATGTTGACCACGCCCGACCGCTCGCTCCACAGGCCGCTGAGCGCCGCCAGGGCGATCGGCGTGGCCCGCACCAGGCTGCTGACCAACATGCCGGTCAGGTTGATGGACTTGTCCCGGCTGGCCCACACGAGAAACGCAGCGATGCTGATGGCAGCCACCAGGACAACCACCAGGTTGACACGCCTGAAGCCCCAGACAAAGTACCAGACGTTGATGGCGGCCACCAACCCTCCGAGTACGTAGAGCGCGATCGAGGTGGAAAAGACCAGGTCAGGCGCTGCGATCGTTACGCCTCCTCGCTGGCTGGCGAGCGCAAACGTGGAGCGCTGGCCCGCCGTGCCCCGCGACAGGACGAGGACCAGGATTGCCAGTACCAGCAACAACCCGCCAATGATGTACTCTTTACGGCTACGACCCGCCTTGGGAACCTGATTCGACTGTTTCATTGGCCTTCCCCTCTCGGATGTACTCATCCGCCCTATGCACTCCAGCCCCGCTGCAACATGCGCTCCTCGGCGCGTGCTGCCTTCAGCCGGTAGAGGCCACGGATGATCTCAGGCGCGGCGACGAAGATGATCACTAGCCCCTGGACGATGCGGATCATCTCGACCGGGACACTGGCCACGGACTGCATGCGCGCCGCCCCCGCCCGCAGGAAGCCGAACAGCAGCGCAGCGAGCACCACTCCGACGGGGTGGCTGTTGCCCAGCAGCGCCAGCGCAATCGAATCGAAACCGTAGCCGGTCGAGAAGGCTCTCACCAACCGGTGGTCCAGGCCCAACACCTGGTTCGTTCCGGCCAGCCCCGCCAGCGCCCCGCTGAGCGCCATGGTCAAGACGATGGTGCGCGTGATATTGACGCCCGCGTAGCGCGCCCCGCGGGGATTCGCGCCAACCATGCGAATCTCAAAGCCGTACTTGGTCTTCCACAGGAACCAATAGACCAACGCGGCTATGACCAGTGCCAGGAAGAAGCCCACGTGGAGGCGCATCGGGCGTGGGAACAGCGCCGGCAGGTACGCGCTGGGTTTGATCTCCGGCGTGATGGGCATCCCGTCCCCACGCATCATCGGCCCCCCTTGCAGGAGGTAATCGGTCAGCCGGAAGGCGACATAGTTCATCATGATCGTGTTGATCACCTCGTGCGCCCCAAAGCGCGCCTTGAGGAAACCCGGAATCGCCCCCCAGATCGCGCCGGCCAGCGCACCCGCCAGCAGCGCCAGCGGCAGGTGGACGTACCCGGGCAGGCCAGAGATAGAATAGCCCACGTAGACCGACGCCAGCCCACCCACGAACAGTTGTCCTTCAGCGCCGATGTTGAACACCCCGCCACGGAAGCCCAGCGCCAGCGCCAGCCCGGCAAAGATGTAGGGCGCTGAAGTCACCAGGCTCTCGCTGAACGGCCGCAGCGCCTCCAGCAGGTCTCTGGACTCGCCGGTCTTGCGCAGCGTGCCGATGGCCCGCACAATCGTGGCCGGGTTGCCAAAACAGCCCTCGAACAGCGCGATGTAGGCGTCCCGGATCGTCACCCACGTCGTCGAGAGGGCACCCAATGGATTTTGGAGCAAGTTTTTCCACGCCGCCAGGACTAAAGGGCTCGACACCGCAATGATGACCGCTCCGATGACCAGCGCGGTGAACACGGCCAGCGCAGGCACCAGCAACGACTGCCACACCCCCTTCCTGACCAGGACCTGTTGAAGGTCAATGCCCCCGGGCTCGGGTCCACCCGCAGCCTGGGCTGTCTGGGATGATTCCATCTTGTCGTTCAACAGAGTCTCCTTTCTGAATCAAGGCGACCGCTCCCCCGCCCCGTCTCGGGGCGGGCCTCTACGCAGCGACCTGGACGGGTGTTTCTTCCTTGACCCCCGCCATGAGCAACCCCAATCGCTCCTTGGTCGCCTCCTGGGCGGGCAGCAGCGCGACGATCTCCCCCTCGTACATCACCGCAATGCGATCCGAGAGGCTCATGACCTCGTCCAGCTCGGGCGAGACCAGGAGCACCGCACAATCCTCGTCTCGCTTCTTGACGATACGCCCGTGAATGTACTCGATTGATCCCACGTCCAGCCCACGCGTCGGTTGCGAGGCGATCAGCAACTTGATCGGGCGTGAGAATTCACGCGCGACGATGACCTTCTGCTGGTTGCCTCCCGAAAGGTTGGAGGCCGGGACGAAGATGCTGGGCGTGCGCACGTCGAACAGTTCCACCCGCTCTTGCGCCGCCTTGTCAATCTCGCGTGGCTGCAAGACGATGCCTTTGGCGAATGGCGGGAGGTAGTACGTATTCATGACCAGGTTGTCTTCCACCGGGAACGGTAACACCAGGCCATCCCGCTGGCGATCTTCCGGCACGTGCGCAGTTCCGACTTCTGTGATGGCCCGCGGTGTGGAGTGCGTCGTATCCTGCCCCAGGATCGTCACCCGGCCGCTTTCGACCCGCCGCAGGCCCGTCAATGCTTCCACCAACTCGGTCTGGCCGTTGCCCTGCACCCCGGCGATGCCCAGCACTTCGCCAGCCTGTACCTGCAGCGAGACGTCGCGCACGGAGAGCGAGCCACGGTCGTCCCGCACGCGCAGATGCTGAACTTCCAGCACCACCTCACCAGCGCGTGCCGGCTCCTTGTCCACCTTCAGGATGACCTCGCGCCCCACCATCATCTTCGCCAATTGGGCCTCGGTCGTCTGCACTGGCGTCGTGCTGCCCACCACTCGCCCTCCCCGCAGCACGGTGATGCGGTCGGCGATCGCCAGTACTTCCTTGAGTTTGTGCGTGATAAAGATCACCGACTTGCCCTGGGCCACCAGCGAGTGGATAACTTTGAACAACTCCTCGGCTTCCTGGGGGGTAAGCACGGCCGTGGGCTCGTCAAAAATGAGGATGTCGGCCTCGCGATACAGAATCTTGATGATTTCCACGCGCTGCTGGACACCGACGGGCAGGTCCTCGACCACCGCATCCGGGTCCACCTCCAGCCCGAAGCGGGACGAGATTTCGCGGATGCGTGCGGCCGCGGCCTGCCGGTCGAGCATCACACCACCCTTGATGGACTCGACGCCCAGCATCACGTTCTCGGTCACCGTAAACACCGGCACCAGCATGAAATGCTGGTGCACCATCCCGATCCCCTGGTGGATGGCGTCATTCGGATCGTGGATCTCTACCCTGGCCCCGCGGACGATGATTTCACCTGCGTCGGGGGTATACAGGCCATAGAGGATGTTCATGAGGGTAGTCTTGCCCGCGCCGTTCTCTCCCAACAGAGCCAGAATTTCGCCTTCGTTGAGCGTCAGGTCAATGGCATCGTTCGCCAACACGCCAGGGAACGCCTTAGTCACACCACGCAATTCCAGGACTGGGGGCATATTGCTCGCTCCTTAATGATCGGCCCTGCTTCCACCCGCCCCGGGGATGGGGCGGAGCGCTTGTTCGAGTAGGCTTACCTGGCGGTGCCAGGACGGGTGTCCTGGCACCGCTTGTTTGTACGTTCAGGTTCTGCAGTCGTTCCGAACGGTTGATTTAGTACAGACCACCGGGGCAGTGTTGCGGATAGGAGATGCAGCCGGTGTCCGCGATCTCGCCCGAGATGATCTTGTTCTGCAGATCCTCAATCTCGGCCTTCAACTCAGCCGGAACGGCGCTGTCCAGGTCGTGATACGAAGCCACGCCCACGCCGCCGTTCGCCAGGTCGCCGATGTAGGTGCCGCAGCCCTTGAAGTTGCCATCCATCGACTCCTGGATCACGGCGTAGCACGAGTTGTCCATCTTCTTCATCACGCTGGTCAGGATCACGTCCTGCACCCCGGACAGAGACCTGTAGCCGTCCGTATCCACCCAGATGCCGTAGCCGCCGCGCTCGCGGGCCACGTCGAAACCGGGCGAGCCGATCAGGCCGCCGACGGGGATGAAGATGTCCGCCCCTTCGTCGAACAACGACTCGGTGGCTTCCTTGCCCTTGGTCAGATCGGAGAAGTCGCCGGTAAAGAGCCCCTCGCCGGTCGTGTTGTCCCAGCCGATCAGTTGGACGCTCGTCCCGTGTACCTGGTTATAGTACTCCATGCCGGCCTGGAACCCGACACCGAAGATCGTGACGGTGGGGATCTTGGCTCCGCCAAAGTACCCGATCTTGCCGGTCTTGGTCATCCCGGCGGCCAGGTAACCGGCCAGGAAGGCGGCCTGGTCCGTCTTGAAGACCTGCCCTTCCACGTTGGGGATGCATTCCTTGTTCCCTACCACCCCTTCGGGCACTCCGAACGGGTCTGGGTACGCATAGTCCACGATGCTGAATTTGACGTCCGGATACTGAGCGGCCACCTTGGCCAGGTCACCGCCCAGGAAGAACCCGGCGGCGATGACCAGGTCGTAGCCCTGGCTGGC
>DATKWP010000275.1:0-8450 GCA_035529535.1 Anaerolineae bacterium
GACGGTGATCCCCCGTGACCCCAGTTCTTTCGCCAGGCTCTTGGTGAAGCCGATGACACCGGCCTTGGCAGCGGCATAGTTGGTCTGACCGCCCTGGCCGGCGAGGCCGACCACGGAGGAGACGTTGACGATGCGGCCATACCGCTGGCGGACCATTGTCCGCGCGGCAGCCTTGCAAGTGTTGAACAGGCTCTTCAGGTCTACCCGGACGACCGTATCCCAGTCTTCTTCTTTCATCAGCAGGATGACCTGGTCGCGGGTGACCCCCGCGTTGTTGACCAGGATGTCCAGCCGGGTGTAAGCCTCCACCGCGGTCTGGATGAGAGCCTTGGCCTGGGTGAAGTCGGAGACGTCGGCCTGGATCGCCATGGCCTGACCCCCTTCCGCCTCGATAGCAGCGACGACCCCGGCCGCGGCCTCCGCGCTGCGGTTGTAGTTGATCACCACCCGCGCTCCCCGGCGGGCCAGTTCCAGGGCAATGGCCCGGCCGATGCCACGGGATGCGCCCGTCACGACGGCGACCTTGTCTTCTAGTGGCTTGTCCATCGCTCCCCCTTCGGGTTGTACGTCTCACGTCATGGTACGGGCCAGGGCCTGGGTAGCGGTGAGTCCCTCCACCGCTCTGTCTATGCAGCGCAGCAGGCCGGTGAGCACCTCCCCAGGACCGGCCTCGACGAAGCGGGTGCCCCCCTGGCGGATGATCCATTGAACCGAACTGGTCCAGTGGACGGGGGAGGTGAGTTGCCGGCCCAAGACCTCCCGGACTTGGTCGGGCTCCGTCAACGCCTCGGCCGTTGCGTTAGGCACGAAGGGGACTTTCGGCGGCCGGATGGCGACTTTTTCCAGGACCCGCCGGAAACTGGCGGCGATCTCGGCCATCAAGGGAGAGTGACCAGCGATGCTGACCGCCAGGCGAACCACTCGCCGGGCCCCTGCCGCCTTCGCAGCCTCCATTCCCATCTGCAGCGCCTGCTCGTCGCCAGAGATGACCACCTGCCCCGGGCAGTTATCGTTGGCTACCCCCACGTAGCCACCGGTGGCCTCGCGGATGGGGCTGCAAATCTCCTCGACCTCGCTCGCCTCCAGCCCGATCACGGCTGCCATGCCACCCGGGTGGTGTTCCCCGGCCCTCTTCATCAATAGCCCGCGCTCCCGCACCAGAAGCAGTGCGTCCTCAAAGGTTAGCGCGCCGGCGGCGACCAGGGCGCTGAACTCCCCCAGGCTGTGCCCGGCCGCGAAGGCGGGCTGCCAGGAGCGCTCCTCCAGTGCCCGCAGCGCTGCAATGCTCGTGGTCAGGATCGCCGGTTGGGTGTAGGCGGTATCGTCCAGTACTTCCGCCGGTCCTTCAAAGCACAGACGGGAGAGGGAAAATCCCAGCGTTTGGTCCGCCCGGGCGAAGACCTCTGCTGCGGCCGGCGAAAGCGCGCACAGCTCCTTTCCCATCCCCACGTGCTGAGACCCTTGCCCCGGAAACTGAAGTGCTACGAATTGCTGACCCATGCTCTCCTCCGGTAAACTGTTAGCCAGCGACAAATTCCCCACCATCAACACCGATCACGGTGCCACTAATCCAGGTGATAGACGGGTCGGCCAGGCCCACCAGCACCGCTGCCACGTCCTGGGGGGTGGTGAGTCGCCCCCCGGGGCTGCACTGAAGCGCCTCCTGGACCCAGCGTTCGTGGCCAGGGATAGCCCGCAGGGCCGGCGTGTCGGTGACGCCGGGCCGCAGGCAGTTGACCACAATGCCCAACGGCCCCAATTCCAGCGCCAACTGCCGCACGTGGCTCTCCAGCGCTGCCTTGGCCGCCGATACCGCCCCATAGTGCACCATCACGCGCTCTGCCCCGCCGCTGGAGAGGGCATAGACCCGGCTGCCGCGCACCAGCAACCGCCGCCGCACCAGGTCCTGCACCCAGTAGACCAGGCTGTGGGCCATCACCCGCAGTGTCATGTCCATCTGGGCCTCGCCAATGGCACCCTCCGGCTCGTCAGCGATGAAGGGGAGGAGCGATCCAAAGGCCAGGGAATGGAGCATAAAGTGAATCGCCCCACCCCCCTCCTCCGCCAGCACTTCCTGGACGCGGTCCAGCGTCCGGGCACGCCTATGCGCGTCGGCGGCGTTGGCGTTGAACAAGACCGCCCGTCGTCCGGCCGCTTCCACGTCTGCCTGCACCTGCCGGGCCCGCTCCAGGGTCGCCCGCGTGTCCAGGTGCACGCCGACGATATGCATCCCGGCCTGGGCCAGGGCCCGCGCCGTCGCCGCGCCAAAGCCGCTGGAGGCTCCCAGGATCAGCGCCCAGCGGTCCCTCAGATTCTCTTTGCCCACGGTCCTATCTCCTTTTCAGTCTGGAAGATTGGCTGCCTATAATAACACCGTTCCTCCCTGTCAGTGACGCAAGATATTGATTGGCCAGTCTCCAGAAGAGAGGCCGAGCAAGCGGCTGCAGACCCGCAACTTTCAGGGGGTGGCGGTGTTTACTTATCTATAAGAGCGGATACGGATGTACTCATCCGCTACATCCGTTCCGAGGGGGAGGATAGTGATGAAAAGACACGTGGTTGTCACCGGTCTGGGCGCTGTCACACCATTGGGGAACGACGTGGCCACGCTGTGGGAGGGTCTGCTGGCGGGCCGCAGTGGCGTTGGTCCCATCACCCTGTTCGATCCGTCCGCTCTGGAGGTGCGGATTGCCGCCGAAGTCAAGGCTTTTGACCCGGTGGCCCTCTTCGGACCCCGGGTGGCTCGCCGAAACGACCGTTTTACTCTCTTCGCCCTGGAGGCTGCCCGGCAGGCCTTGGCGGACGCCGGGCTGCAGGTCGAGGGAGAAGATAGACGCGAGGTCGGCGTGCTCATCGGCACCGCCATCGGCGGTATCAACACTCTGCTGGAGAACTATGACGTCCTTCGCACGTCCGGCCCCCGCCGCGTGAGTCCTTTTATGGCGCCGATGATGATGCCCAATGCTGCCTCTGCTGCTGTGGCCATCACCTACGGCCTGCGAGGCCTCAATCTCTGTGTAGCCTCCGCATGTGCCACGGGCTCTCACGCCATCGGGGAAGCGGCGGAGGTGATCCAGCGAGGGCGCGCGGAGGTGATGATCTGCGGCGGAAGCGATGCGGTCATCCACCCTCTCTCGCTCGCTGGCTTCACGAACATGGGGGCGGTCTCCACCCGTAACGACGAGCCCGAGCGGGCCAGCCGCCCGTTTGACGCCGAGCGGGACGGCTTTGTGATGGGGGAGGGAGCCGGGGTGCTGGTGCTGGAGAGCCTGGAGCACGCCCGGCAGCGCGGGGCCCGTATCTACTGTGAACTGGTCGGCTATGGGGCCACTGCCGATGCCTTTCACATTACCGCGCCGGAGGAGGCGGGGCAGGGAGCGGCGGAGGCGATGGAACAGGCGCTCCACGATGCGGGCCTGGCCCCCCAGGACGTGGACTACATCAACGCCCACGGCACCGGCACCCCCCTCAACGATCGCATTGAGACCCAGGCCATCCGCGCTGTCTTCGGCCTCCACGCCGACCGGTTGGTGGTCAGCTCCACCAAGTCCATGCTGGGTCACTTGATGGGGGCAGCGGGGGCGGTCGAGGCCATTGCGTGCATCAAGAGCCTGGAGACCGGCTGGGTCCATCCAACCCTCAACTACGAGCATCCCGACCCGCAGTGCGACCTGGACTACGTGCCCAACCAGGCACGACGGCTGGAGCCCCGGGTGGCCCTGTCCAATTCCTTCGGCTTCGGCGGTCACAACGGGTGCCTGATCTTCCGCCGCTGGGGCGAGACCACGTGAAGACCCACGCCCACGTCGTCGGCTGGGGCAAGTACGTCCCGGGGCGGGTGCTGACGAATGACGATCTCTCGCGCATGGTGGACACCTCTGACGAGTGGATCCGCACTCGGACCGGCATTCGCGAGCGTCACGTCGCCGAGGATGGCGAGACGACGGCAAGCACGGCGATCCAGGCCGCTCGCCAGGCCCTGGAGGTGGCAGGGCTCCGCCCGGCCCAACTTGACCTGATCGTCGTCGCCACCGTCACACCCGATTACCTCTTCCCCGCGGCCGCCTGCCTGGTCCAGGACGCGCTGGGAGCCACCCGCGCTGCCGCCTTCGACCTCTCGGCGGGCTGCTCCGGCTTCATCTACGGCCTCAGTATCGCCGCGCACCTGGTGTGCGCCGGAGTCTACCGGACGGTGCTGGTGATCGGCGCGGAGACCCTGTCCCGCATCACCGACTGGACCGACCGGGATACCTGTGTCTTGTTCGGCGACGGGGCCGGGGCGGTGGTCCTGCAGGCGGGCGAGGACGAGGGCGGGGTGCTCGCCACGGTCCTGGGCGCCGATGGCTCTGGAGGGGATCTCTTACGGCTGCCTGCCGGGGGGAGCCGGAACCCAGCCTCGCATCAAACCGTGGCGGAGGGGTTGCACTTTATCCAGATGAAGGGACGAGAGGTCTTCCGCTTCGCTGTGCGGACCATGCCCGCTGCCACGCAGCAGGTTCTGGAGATGGCCGGGCTCTCGTTGGCCGATTTGAACTTGTTGATCCCCCACCAGGCCAATCAGCGTATCATCGAGGCGGCGGCTCGGGCGCTGGACCTGTCCCCGGAGGTGGTCTACAGCAACGTGGAGCGGTACGGCAACACCTCCGCCGCCTCCATCCCCATCGCCCTGAGCGAGGCAGCGGAGGAGGGCCGCATCCAGCCGGGCGACCTGGTGGTCTGCGTAGGATTCGGCGCAGGGCTGACGTGGGGTGCAGCGGCCATCCGCTGGACTCGCCCACAGCCGGCGCCAGCACCGCGCTGGCGGCGGTTCTTGCGCGGTCTGCGCTACAACCTGGCGGCGTTCCGTTCCTGGCTGCTGCGGCTATGGCGACGGCTGACCGTCCTCTGGACGCGGGATGACGGGTCGGGCGTACCCGTCCGCGATGATGGCCGGAGGGGAGAAGGACGACCGTGACGGCGCTGAACCGTCTGGAGGAGATGGAAGCCCAGGCCCGCCAGGGGGGCGGTCCTGAACGGGTCGAGCGGCAACACGCCCAGGGCAAGATGTCCGCGCGGGAGCGACTCGATGTGCTACTCGACCCTGGCTCCTTCTTTGAACTGGACACCTTCGTCACCCATCGGACGACCGAGTTTGGCCTGGACCGACAGAGACCCCTGGGAGATGGGGTGGTCACCGGCTGGGGGCAGATAGACGGGCGGCTCGTCTACGTCTTCGCCCAGGACTTTACCGTGCTGGGTGGATCGGTGGGAGAGGCCCACGGGCGCAAGATCTGCAAGGTGCTCGACCTGGCGCTAGAGAACGGAGCGCCGGTGATTGGGCTCAACGACTCTGGGGGGGCACGCATCCAGGAGGGGGTGGACGCGCTGGCGGCGTATGGTGAGATCTTTTACCGCAACACCCTGGCCTCCGGCGTGATCCCCCAGATCTCGGTCATCATGGGGCCCTGCGCTGGCGGGGCGGTCTACTCGCCAGCTCTCACCGATTTTACGGTGATGGTTGAGGGGACTGCGCGAATGTTCATCACCGGCCCAGACGTAGTCCGCGTCGTGACCCACGAGGAGGTAACCCCCGAGGAACTGGGCGGGGCAGAGGTCCACCATCGCCGTAGCGGTGTGGCCCACTTTATTGCCAGGGACGACACCGAGGCGCTGACCCTGGTGCGGCGATTGCTCTCCTACCTGCCTGCCAACAACGCCGAGGATCCACCCTACCTGCCGCCCACCGACCCGCCGGACCGGGCTGACGAGGCGTTGGATCGCCTGATACCGGACGACCCGACCCAGGGGTATGATATGCGGGAGGTGATTCGCTCCATAGTGGACGATGGGGAGTTCCTGGAGGTGCAGACAGGTTTCGCGCCCAACCTGATGGTGGGCTTTGCGCGGCTAGGGGGATACGCGATGGGCCTGGTGACCCAGCAGCCGGCCGTGCTGGCGGGCGTGCTGGACATAGACGCGGCGGACAAAGGGGCCAGATTCATCCGCTTCTGCGACTGCTTCAACGTTCCCCTGGTCACCTTCGCCGACACGCCCGGCTTCCTGCCCGGGGTGGCGCAGGAGCACAACGGCGTCATCCGCCACGGGGCGAAGATGATCTACGCCTATGCCGAGGCCACGGTACCCAAGCTCTCCATCATCACGCGTAAGGCTTACGGCGGGGCCTACATCGTGATGAGTTCCAAGCACCTGCGGGGAGACGTGTGCCTGACGTGGCCCGCCGCCGAGATCGCTGTGATGGGACCGGAGGGAGCAGCGAACGTCATCTTCCGCCATGAGCTGGCTCAGGCGGAGGATCCGGAGGCAACACAGGAGCGCTTGGTGCAGGAGTACCGGGAGCGGTTCGCCAACCCCTACATCGCCGCCGCGCGAGGGTACCTGGATGGTGTGATCCGTCCCTCTCAGACCCGCCCCTGTCTGATCCGTGCCCTCCAGATGCTGCGGCATAAGCGGGTGAGGCGGCCACCACGCAAACACGGCAACATGCCGCTGTGAACGACCGATGATCAGGAAAGTCTTGGTAGCTAACCGGGGGGAGATCGCGGTTCGGGTGCTGCGCACCTGCCGGGAACTGGGACTGAAGACGGTGGCGGTATTCTCTGAGGCGGACCGGGAGGCTCCTCACGTCCGCTACGCCGACGAAGCCTATTGCGTCGGTCCGCCACCGGCCCAGGAGAGTTACCTGCGGGGGGAGCGCATCATTCAAGTGGCGCTGGAGGCTGGGGCGCAGGCTGTCCACCCAGGCTATGGCTTTTTGGCCGAATCGCCGGGCTTCGCCCGGGCCTGTGCCGAGGCAGGGTTGATCTTCGTCGGACCACGTCCGGAGACACTGGAACTGGTGGGAAACAAACCTGCTGCCCGCCGTCTGGCGCGGCGGATCCACCTTCCCCTGCTCCCAGGTACCGACCGCGCTCTGGACGACGAGGGGCTCCTGGCTGCCGCTGGGCGGATCGGCTACCCGCTGTTGCTCAAAGCCGCGGAGGGTGGCGGGGGGATGGGCATCCGCGCGGCCCGTTCCCGGGCAGAACTGGAGGCCGCCATCCCTCTGGCCCGGCGAGAGGCCCGGGCCGCCTTCGGCGACGAGACACTCTACCTGGAGCAGTTGATTGAGAGAGCCCGCCACATCGAAGTCCAACTACTGGCCGATAGCCACGGCCACATCATCCATCTGGGGGAGCGAGAGTGCTCCATCCAGCGGCGGCACCAGAAATTGATCGAGGAGGCCCCCTCGCCGGCCCTGGACTCCGTGCGGCGGCGGCACATCTGCCGGGCGGCTGTGCGGGTCGCCCAACGCGTGGGGTATGTGGGGGCCGGGACGGTCGAGTTCCTGCTCGACCAGGAGGGGAGCTTTTACTTCCTGGAGATCAACCCGCGCCTGCAGGTGGAGCACACCGTTACCGAGGCAGTCACCGGGCTGGACATCGTCAAGGAGCAACTGCGTATCGCAGCGGGGCGGGAACTGCGGTACGCTCAGAAGGACGTCCGGCCGCGGGGGTGGGCACTGGAGTGCCGCATCCTGGCGGAGGATCCCTTCCAGGGTTTCACCCCCTGCGTGGGCCGCATCTCCCGCCTGCGCGAGCCGGGCGGCCCAGGTATCCGAGTGGATAGTGGAATCTGCGAGGGGATGGCGATCACGCCCTATTACGACTCTCTACTGGCGAAATTAGTGGCCTGGGGGGAGACACGGGGAGTGGCGATCGTACGTATGCGGCGGGCGCTGGAGGAATATCAGATCCTTGGCGTTACCACCAATCTGGGCCTGCACCGGGCGCTCCTGGATAGCCACCGTTTCTTCGGCGGGCAGTTCCACACCCGGTTTCTGGAAGAGCAGTTCGTGCCGCCAGAGCCGGATGAGGAGGACTACCTGGCAGCGGCGCTGACGGCGGCCCTGCTCGACTGGCGTGGGCGAGCAGGGAGCCGCGCTGGGGCAGAGGGAACCACCAGCCGGTGGAAGATGTTGGGCCGGTGGGAACTGCAGGGGGGGGGCGAGCGGTGAGATACCGGGTCGCCATCGAGGGACGCACCTTCGAGATTGAGGTCGCACCGGGCGGGCGGGTATGGGTGAACAGACGGCCACTCAGTGTAGACCTGGGGCGTATAGGTGGGTTGCCTCTCTATTCACTACTAGTGAACCACCGCTCCTACGAGACACACGTGGAGGTGGAGGGCGGGGAATATCGGTTGCTGATGGCGGGGCGGCTTTATCGGGTATGTTTCTGGGAAGAGCAGCGTCCCTCCACCGGGATGGTTCACTGCCACCAGAGGCATGGGCCAGTGGGAGTTTCTGCCCCCCTGCCGGGACTGCTGGTGGAGGTACGAGTGGCAGAGGGGCAGCGAGTGGGGGAGGGGGAAGTGGTAGCGGTGCTGGAGTCTATGAAGATGTATCTGGAACTCCGTGCGCCCCGTTCTGGGGTGGTGTGCGCCCTCCGCGCTGCCGCCGGCCAAGAGGTGGC
>DATKWP010000276.1:0-2481 GCA_035529535.1 Anaerolineae bacterium
AGTTGCACCGCCCTCCCCTATCCCACTGTCGTCTACGCCTGGCTCGCTGGTGAGCCGCTCAACCCTCCGCTCACGCACGGGCAACTGGCTGCCGTGTCGGACAGCATCCAACGAATGCACGCGCTTCGGCCCTGCGACTACGAGCGCTTCGACCTCCCCGCGGCCTGGCTCCAGTGGTTTGACTTTGCGCCCTACCTGGCCCGGCTGCGCGATATGCTGAACCAGTATGGCCCGTGGTTGAGGACCACTGCACCGGACGGGCAGGGCCTCCGGGAGCGGCTGGTCTGGCTGGTGGAGCGGTGCGCGGTTACGTTCGCGACCACGTCTGTGGACCCGGGTCGCGGGCGCTTTCCCCTGGGCCTGTGCCGCGCCGATCAGAACCTGGCCAACGGTATCTGGGGTGAAGATGGGCGGCTGCGCTGGGTGGACTGGGAATACAGCGGGTGGGGCGATCCTGCGCTCGACCTGGCGGAACTGCGCTGGCACGCCGCGCTGGCCGGCCTGGACCCGGCGCAACACGCCTGGTTGCGCGACCACTATCGGCGGCCTGCCGACGATGCCACTTTCGACGAGCGGCTGGTGGTGTGGGACCGCTTCGTGGTCACGCACTGGCCCTTCCTCGTTTTGCGCCGCTTGTGGAGTGAGTACAACGGCCCGGACCGCGTGCGCCTGAGCCAACTCGAGGGCGAGCCGGCCGCATTGCGCGCCCGCCTCGTCCATTTCATCGAGCGCGCCGAGCGCTTGAGGGTGTAGGGGCAGGTCTCAGACCTGCCCTCACGCTGGCTCGGTCAGGAGACCGGCCACGGCTGCGAGCTGTCCGCTGTCCGCCGTCTGCCGTCTAATCTCTACGCAGCCCTCCGCGCCAGCCACGTACCGCATTCTGAACCGCCGGAATGCGGGCGACGAGCAGCACCGCCAGTACCGCGCCGTACAGCAAAGGGACGCGGACGTTGGCCTTCACCGCCCATAAAAAGTGTACCCCGGCCAGCAGCGCGGCCAGATAGACCAGCCGGTGCAGCCGTTTCCAGTTCTTTCCCAACCGCGCCACCCAGCCCCGTGTGGACGTGATGGCGAGCGGCACCAGGATCAGGAACGCCAGGACCCCCACCTGCACGAAGCGCTTCTGGAGCAATTCCTGCCCGATCAAGACGAGGTCGAAGCCATAGTCCAACCCCACGAACGTCAGGCCGTGCAAGCCGGCGTACAGGAAAGCGTACAGCCCCAGCGGGCGGCGCAGCCGGAGGACCGGCGCGAACCCGAACAGGGTGTAGATGGGCGTGCAGGCCAGGGAAAGCAGCAACAGCACGATTGCGCTTCTCCCTGTGCGGATTGTGATCTCCCGGATCGGGTTGGCCGTCAACTGGTTCTGCGCATAGTCCCAGGCAAGGATCGCCAGCGGCAACAACGCCCCCACATGGGTCAGGATCTGCAGCCAGTGCGCCTTCAACTTCTGCATGTCAGAACCACTCGCTCAGGTCCATTCCCGCGTATAGGCCCGCTACCTCTTCCTCGTACCCGTTGAACATCAGCGTTTTGCGGCGGCCCGTTTCCCCGATCCGCCGTTCGCTGGCCTGCGACCAGCGCGGGTGGGACACGTTCGGGTTGACGTTGGCGTAGAAGCCGTATTCGTTTGGCGCCTGCGCCATCCATAGCGACACCGGCATTTCCGCCACCAGGTCAATCTTGACGATGGACTTGATACTCTTGAACCCATACTTCCACGGCACCACCAGCCGGACCGGCGCGCCGGTCTGCGGCAGCAAGGGTTTCCCATATATGCCGGTCGCCAGGATCGTCAGGTCGTGCACGGCCTCGTCCAGGCGCAGCCCCTCCACGTAGGGCCAGTCGAACGTCCTGCTCTTCTGGCCGGGCATCTGTTCTGGATCGTAGAGCGTCTCGAAACGCACGTATTGGGCTTCCGACGTCGGCTCCACCTCCTGGAGCAGTTTGGCCAGTGGAAACCCCAACCAGGGGACCACCATGGACCACGCTTCCACGCACCGCATGCGGTAGACGCGCTCCTCCTCGCCGAACTGGCGCAGATCGTCCAGGTCGAATGTCCTGGGGTTGGCGACCAATCCCCCGACCTCGACCGTCCAGGGCGAGGCCTGGAAGTCCCTGGCCAGTCCCGCGACCGCCTCCTTGTCGAGCGAGAACTCGTAGTAGTTGTTGTACGAGTTGATGGCCTCGTAGGATGTCAGCGGATCCCCCAGTTTGTCCTGACCTGCGCCGGCCTGAGGAGGGGTCTCATCCAATGGTTCGGCGGGTGAGGGTACAGTCTCCGCACCGCACCCGCTGAGCACCAATGCGCTGGCCGCCAGCGCGCCGATACCTGCCATAAACTTGCGCCTGGACAGGTATACGTGCTCGGGAGTGATTTCAGATGGATTTATTTCTACCATAGACAACACCTATATCTATTATATCCACATTGCCAATATGCGCAAGTCATAGATGGCAGACGTCCAAGTCCCCTTGTCC
>DATKWP010000277.1:0-2871 GCA_035529535.1 Anaerolineae bacterium
CCGGCCGCTCACGGTGATCCGTCCGCCGTCGGGCGTGTACTTGATGCCGTTGTTCACCAGGTGGTAAAACACCTTGTACAGGAGGTCTGGGTCGCCCCAACAGAGCGGCAGGCCTCGAATCCCCACCTGTTCCAACGTCAAGTGGCGTTTCTCCAACGCCCGCCTGAACTCTAGCACGACGCCGTCCATGATGACGGGTATACTCACCGGCGTGGGCTGAATCTGGAGCCCGCCGGTCATCACCCGCGAAACGTCCAGGATACTATTGAACACGCGATGGAGCCGGGCCGTGCCTGCCACCACCCCCTCCACCAACGTGCGCAGTTCGGCACTGGCCTGCACCAGCGGGTTGTCCCGCATCATCTGCGTGTATCCCAGCAGGGCCGCCACGGGGGTGCGCAGCTCGTGCGCCGACAGGCGGATGAAATCGGACTTGGTCTGGTCCAGCCGCTTCAGTTGCCAGAGCGCGCGGGTCAATTCCTCGTTGGCCCGGCGCAGCTCGGCGATGGCCTGCTGGTCGGCATCCCGCAGGCGCGCGCTCATGCGCACCAGGATGCGGATACCGAGGGAGGGGCTGCGCCCCAGGATGATCAGGAAGGGATCCCGGCTGATCTCCAGCACGGTCGTCGGCTCGGCAGCGCGCACGGTGGCGGTGCGGATGCCTTCCTGCAAGATGGCCATCTCGCCGACGAACTCGCCTGGTCCCAGGCTGTGCAAATAGCGTTCGCTGGCATCGTCCAGCCGCTTGATGATGTCCACACGCCCCTGGACGATGATGTAAACCACGTTTCCCGACTCTCCCTCGGAGCAGATGGTAGCGCCGGCCGGGAAGGAGCGGACGACCCCCGCCTGAGCCATGACGTCCAGGTCCTCTTCCGCCAGGCCCAAGAGGAGCGGGCGAAGGAATTCTTTGATATCTACCTGCAGGGGCGTGCTTGGTTCCATGGCAGATGCGATCTACTTGCTCCCGGGGTTTGCCCAGTGCCATAAGTTAACCTCCAGTATAGCCTAAGCCGCGCAGAAGTCAAACCAGTTAGCGTATCACGCTCAGTTGTGTCCTGCTGCCGTTGCGATATAATCGGGGCCTGTCGCCACCCGCTGGCACACCAGTGGTGGCGCAGATCTATTGGTTCACAGGAGTGGAATGAAAACGATCAAATTCTTATTGGGGTACGCCCGCAAGTACGTCGGCTCGCTGACTCTGACGGTCGGGAGCATGACGCTGCTGGTGGGCGTGCAGTTGCTGGCCCCCTGGATCATCAAACTGATGATCGCGGCCGTCAAAGACCAGGTGCAAACGCGGGCCTCCACCGAGTTCATCACCCGCCTGGCCCTTTTCGCGCTGGCGATCTATGTCGTGCGTGGGGGGCTTCAATTTGTGCGGAGTTACATGGCGCACATCGCCGGGTGGGGGGTCGTCGCCGACGCCCGGCAGGCGACCTACGAACACTTGCAGCGGTTGTCGCTCCGCTTTTACGAGGACAGGCAGACGGGCCAGTTGATGTCGCGCGTGGTCAACGATTCGAGCCTGATCGAGTTGCTGATCGCCCACGCCGTGCCGGACGTGATCGTGAACGTACTCACGCTGGTCGGCGTCAGCGCAGTCTTGTTCAGCCTGAATACGCGGCTCGCCTTGCTGAGCATGGTCCCCATCCCACTGGTCGTGCTGGCCCTGCGGGCGTACTCCAGGTACGTGCGCCCGGCGTTTCGGGAGCGTCAAAAGGAGTTGGGCGAACTCAACGCCACGCTCAACGACAACCTGTCGGGCATCCGTGAGATCATGGCGTTCACGCGCGAGGATACAGAAGCCGCGCGGATCAACAAACACATCATCCGCTTTCGCGATTCACTGCTCCGCGCGCTGCGGCTGATGGCCACGTTCCAGCCCTTCGTCGAGTTCTCGTCGTCCCTTGGCACCATCATCCTGATCTACTTCGGCGGGCGGCTGGCGTTGAACCAGGCATTGCCGATCGAGGACCTGGTGGCCTTTTTCCTCTACCTGGACATTTTCTACCAGCCCGTGCGCGCGCTGAGCGGGGCGTGGGAGAACATCCAGGAGGCCCTGGCGGGGGCAGAGCGCGTGGGGGAACTGATGGAGCAGCAACCAGACATCCGCGACCGTCCCGGTGCCATCGCGCTGCCAGGCCGGGCACAAGGTGCGCTCTCCTTCCACGACGTGAGGTTCTGGTACACACCAGGGGACATTGTGCTGGACAGCATCAACCTGGACATCCCGCCCAACACCGTGGTCGCGCTGGTCGGGCCGACCGGGGTGGGCAAGACGACGCTGGCGGGCCTGATCCCCCGCTTCTACGACGTGTGCGAAGGCTCGATCACGCTCGATGGGCACGACATGCGCGACCTGACGCTCAAGAGCCTGCGCCAGCAGATCAGCATCGTGCTCCAGGACGTGTTCCTCTTCCACGGCACGGTGCGCGAGAACATCCTGTTTGGCCGCCCGGACGCCACCGAGCAGGAGATGATCGAAGCAGCCAGGGTCGCCAATGCACACGAATTTATCGCCAAACAGCCCGAGGGCTACGACGCGATCATCGGCGAACGCGGCGTGAAACTGTCCGGCGGGCAAAAGCAGCGGTTGGCGATCGCCCGCGCAGTGCTCAAGGATGCGCCGGTTCTGATCCTGGACGAGGCGACTTCGTCGGTGGATACCGAGACGGAGCTGTTGATCCAGCAGGCGCTGGAGCGGCTCATGGTCGGCCGGACGACCCTCATCATCGCCCACCGGTTGTCCACGATTCGCAGCGCGGACGTGATCGTGGTCCTGGAAGGGAGCCGCATCTCAGAAATGGGCACGCACGAGGAACTGATGGCCCGCCGTGGCCTGTACCGGCACCTGAACGAGGTCCAGAT
>DATKWP010000278.1:0-2758 GCA_035529535.1 Anaerolineae bacterium
CGCTCCAGGCCACGGCGGGCCTGGGCCACGTGCTCGGGCGTCACCTCCTCCCGGCGAATGCAGCGCACGTCCCCATATTGCTCGATCGTGATCCAGGGGTGGTCGCGCAGCGCCTCCAGTTCCCCGTACTGCTGGCCCTTCATGAACTGGCCGACGTAGGTACGCAGCCCGTGGCCCGACGCTCGCAGCGCCAGGCCCAGTGCGGCGGTGGTCTTGCCCTTGCCATCCCCCGTGTAGACCTGTACGTAGCCTGTCGAGAGGCGCCGGTCATTCATTTCTTCGTCCATACTCCTGCTCCCTTCACTCACCGTATCATATCCGACCCGCATTTCTGCGCAAGTGCTGCCGGCCTGCAACCTGGCGTATTTGCTCACCCGGTGGTATCCTTTGTCCGCGCGTAACCTGGGTAAAGGAGCATGCAATGAAGCCTGACGAGCGCAAGCCGAAGCGCGAGCCGACTGCCAACCGGCGCCAATTTCTCAAAGGAGCGGCGACGGTGGGGATCACAGTCCTGGCCCAGCACCTCCTGGGGAGCCAGGCCATGCGAGCACAGGCCGCCGGGACGAAGGCAACGCCCGAGCCGCCAGGCACACCCAGCGCAACGCTGGCAGAGGGCCTCGACTTTTACGTCTATCTCCCCTTCGTCTCCAAGCCGGAGCGCCTGGACCACGGCCCCTCCAAACTCGGTCTGCACACGCTGCGCCCCAACAACGCCGCCGGGTTCGTGCAGGGTGTACAGGAAGCCGGCGCCCACGTGGCGCTGGTGAAGGCGCTCGACAATTTCGGGTATCTGCGCCTGGTGAAGGAATCGTCGCCGGAGACCATCACCATCGGGCGCTGGAATGGGGCGCCCTGGGTGGACCCCAGCGGAGACCCGGCCGCCAAAGCCAGCAAGATCATGGGCAAGCACATGCCGCACTGGGACTATGAGAAGGACGTGGTGGACTATTGGGAAGTGCTGAACGAGAACGACCCGCCCACGGTGGAAGGCCACGTCTGGCTGGCACAGTTCTTCAGCGAGGCCATGACAATAGCGGAGGAGAACGGCTATAAACTGGCCCTCTTTTCCTATAGCGTCGGCGTGCCCCAATGGCACGAGTGGGAGGCCATCGTGGAGACGGGGGTCTTTGCGCGGGCCGGGCAGGGAGGCCACGCCCTGGCCCTGCACGAGTACAACTGGCCGGTGATGAGTAGCGGGTGGGGGTACCCCCTGGAGGACCAGCCGGCCTATCCGGATCGGGGCGTACTGACCGGGCGCTATCGCCACCTCTACCGCGATTTTCTCATCCCGCGCGACGAGGTAATTCCACTGGCGCTCACCGAGTGTGGCCTCGATCCGTTGCTACGGCAGCCAGGCCAGCCCACGACGTGGAAGGAACGCTACGTGGAGGAGATGGCCTGGTACGACACCCGCTTGCGCGAGGACGATTACGTCATCGGGGCAGCCATGTTCACCATCGGCAGCGGCGGCATTGAGCCCTGGACGGACTATGACTACGAGGAACTGCTACCCGATTTCCACGACACCATCGTGTCGCTGAAAGATGCCTGATTCGCTGCTCACGCTCCCGCAGGTTCGGACGGATGTCAAGTAGCACGGTCAATCGTAACCTGCGGGAGGGGAGCTGGCGCACCGGCCCAGCGGGTGATTTTTGGGACTGGACAGGCGGCCAGTTTTTTCCCTGGTCAAGTGACCAGATAACGATCCAGCCGCTCCAGGCCATCGCCGAAGTTGCGCCGCCCGAAGCCGAAACGAACGTGGCGGTCGTCGGAACCGAGGCCGGTGCCAGGTAGCAGCAGCACCCCCAGTTCGGCCGCCAGGCTGTCGCTGAGCCCTCGCGCGGACTCGTTGCGCAGGCCGACGAGCGCCACCGACCCGGCCATGGGCCGATTCCAGCGAAACACGGCACGCCAGCGCGCAAAGAACGGTTCCGCCAGGCCCAGGTTGTCCTGGACGATGGCCCGGCTGCGCCCGGCCAGCACGTCGCCAATCTGCAGCGCAATCTCGGCCAGGGCCTCGCTGGGAGCGCTGGCGCAGATGGTGGTATAGTCTTTCCAGCCCAGGATCGCATCCTTGAGCGACCGGTCCTGCAACGCCAGCCACCCGGTGCGCAGGCCGGGCAGGCCATAGGCCTTGGACAGCCCGCCCAGGGTGATCGCGTGCTCGTAGACGTCGCAGCCAGAGGGGAGACGCGCCACGGGATCGTATTCCAGGCCGCGGTACATCTCGTCGCAGAAGAGCCACGCGCCGGCCCGCTCGACAACGCGGATGATCGCCCGCCATTCGTCGTGGGATGGCAGGTAGCCGGTGGGGTTGTGCGGGAAGTTGACGATGACCAGTTTGGTGCGGGGCGTGACCAGCCGCTCGAGCGCATCGAGGTCGAGCCGCCAGCCCCCCGGGCCTTCCGGCGGCTCGTCGGCTTCGACCAGCGACCAGCGGGCGACGCGGCAACCCAGGTACTCCACCACGTTGGCCAACGAGTCGTAACAGGGGGTCAACACGACCACCTCGTCCCGCGGCTCCAGGAGCGCGTGCATCGCCACGAAGATGCCTTCCTCCGGCGCCCCCAGGCTGACCACCTGGTCAGCACCCACGCTCGTGTACAGGCCCGCGATGCGCTCCCGGAGCGCGGGCGCTCCCTGGCTTTCGGTGTACCCCAGCCACAACCGGCCGAGGGATGCGTAGGAAACCCCGGCCAGTTGCAGCAATTCGTCCACGGTCAACGACTCACAGTCGGACGCACACAGAAGATAAGCG